>URMT01000052.1 GCA_900549005.1 uncultured Eubacteriales bacterium
CAAGGCGGGTTTCCCGCCGCAGAAAGACCCTATTTGCTGCGGTCAGCAGGCTCACCAAAGGGGGAATTGCACCGATTATATGATGAGGGAGCCCTTAAAATCAGTGCAAGGGACGAGCAACGCATTTCTGCAAACAGCACATATGCGCTGTTTGCGCGTTGGAAGATGAGCAAACGCAAATATAAGGCGTTTGCGGTGACCGAGCGCGGCGGTTTATACACCGCACGCCGCGCGAGACGCTGGCTCCCCCCAAAATCACGGAAATTATTCGGCGGCACCAGCCGAAGAATTTCGTGAGCCCTTTCAGTCCCCGAAATATATCCCCATATCCTTAGAGAGCAACACCAGCTGCCCGTCGGCAGCCACGCGCTTTGCCTTGCCCGCTATATCCACGAGCATATTGAAGCCCAGCTTGTTGTTGCGGATACATACCGTGATGCCGTACCTGCCCACCTTTGCAAGGTGCGCGCCGAAGGCGCCTATTTCGGTAGATATGAATTTATCGTACGCGCACGGTTCGCCCCCGCGCTGAATGTGGCCGAGCACGGTGGCGCGGCACTGCATACCCGTCTTTTGCGAAATGACTGCCGCAAGCCGTTCGGCAACGGTTGCCCCTCCGCACGAGGCAAGATAGTCGCGCTTTTCCTTCTTGCTCATCGCCGCCTCGCGGGTGCTGGAAGCGCCCTCGGCAACGGCGACTACAATCGAGCGCGCGCCCGCCGCCTTTTTATCGGTTACGAACTTTGCAAGTTTATCTTCGTCGTAGACGATTTCGGGAATGAGTATGGCATCGGCGCCCGCGGCTATGCCCGAATAGAGCGTCAGCCAGCCCACCTTGTTGCCCATCACCTCCACGAAGAACACGCGGCTGTGACTTTCGGCCGTGGTGCGTATGCGCTTTATGGCGCCCGCCGCTATATCCACCGCCGTATGGAAGCCGAACGTTACGTCGGTGCCGTAGATATCGTTATCAATCGTCTTGGGGAGGCCAATTACGTTACACCCCTCGACCGAGAGAAGGGAAGCCGTCTTGTGCGTGCCCGCCCCGCCCAGCGTTACAAGGCAGTCGAGCTTCAATTTTTTGTAGTTTTCCACCATCATCTGCAATCTGGTGGGCTCGTCGCCCTCCTTGACCGTCATCAGCTTGAACGGCTGGCGGGATGTGCCGAGTATTGTGCCGCCGAGGTCGAGTATATTTTCGACGTCGGCAGGAGTAAGACGGCGGTAATTTTTGTACATAAGCCCCGCATAGCCTTCGAGAAAGCCGTAAATTTCGACGTCCTTAATCTCGTTGAAGGCGTATTTGCAGAACCCGCGCAACACAGCGTTGAGTCCGGGGCAGTCGCCCCCGCTCGTAAGTATGCCAATCCTCATTTCTTTCTCCGTGCGCGCACCCGCGCGCTTACCGATAAATTTTTATTTATTTATGGATACAGACATTATACCACAAAATTTTTATTTGTGCAGATAAAAACGCAGATTTTAAAAGTTTAATTGTAAAAAACTTGTAAAAAATTGCGGTTAGCCGTCGGAGTGCGCAAAATTATGCAAACAAAACATTGCAATTCTTCCCTGTACTCCGCCGCGGCAAGGTTTTTGCCAGACTGATTTTTGAAGTCCTGCGGAAGCGTCATTTCGACTAAGCGAAAAGCAATGAGCGCACGGAGAAATCTCTTGCAAATCTTTCTTGTTGTATTGAGATTTCTCGACTACGCTCGAAATGACAAAAATTGAGATAGTCTTTCTATAATTTACAAGTACACACAAACACTTATGTTATCGCAAAGCGTAAAAAACGCCCGCGCGCGCTTTTTGATATAAGCGCGCACGGGCTACCTGATTATGAAAAGTTTACTTTATATGTTTTATAGCGCGGCCGCGGTTAAAGCTCTACCTCTTCGAGCGAAGTTCCCTTATACCGCACCAACGACTTTACGCCCAGCTTTTTGAGGGCGGCGCACGCTTCGTCGAAGCCGAAACCCAGCGCCCCCACGCAGTGAGCGTCGGACGAGAGCATAAAGCGGCACCCCGCCGAAAGCATTTCGCGCGTAAGCCGGTCGGAGGGATACATTCCCCCTTCGCCCTTGAACAGCCTGCCGAGGTTTACCTCTATGACAGCTCCCGCGGGCAGACTTTCCACGGCAGAGAGCGCGGCGCTTTTATAGCGGGCGCTTTCCTCGTCGAAGAAGGCACCGCCCTGGTTGAAGCGGGTAATCAGGTCGAAATGGCCATAGACGTCGGGTTTGACCTTTCCGGCAAGTTCGCGCACCTCTGCATAATACCTCTCTGCGGCGGCGAGCGCGTCGCCGCGGAACATACCGTCCACCAGCTTTTTAAAGCCGCGGGCGGAGAAATCTACGGGGTAACGCCTGCCGTTTTCTTCGAGGTAATGCACCGAGCCTATCACAAAGTCGCACACCGAAGGGCGCTCGCCGTAAAGGTCGAGTTCAACCCCGTTGAGAAGGCAGATGGTCTGACCGTACTCCTTTCTGAGCCGCTCGAACTCGCGCATATATTCATAGTAATCGCGTATGCAGTAAGACGGGTCGAACGGGGTATAGGAATGGAAGGAAAAGCCGAGCGTATCGAAGCCTAAACTCACCGCCGCCTTAACCATATCTTCCATACTGTCCTGCCCGTCGCAGAAAGTTGTGTGCGTGTGCACGTTGGATTTAATAAAAGGCATAGTATCACCTTCACGATAAGCCGCCGCGGAAGCCAAAAACCACTTCGGCGGGAGCGGGACTTTTACAGTCCCGAAAACTTCACAGCCAACAAAAAACGAAAAAATCTGTTTTTTACTGCATCTTTTCCTGCTTTACTTTTTTATCCACCACGTGGCGCGAGGCGAGCTGAGCCTTTACGTCGTTCGGCGTTATTCCGCACTCCGCCATTAAAACGAGCGCGTGATAGGCGAGGTCGGCAAGCTCGAATATCGTCTCTTCCCTGTCACCGCCCTTGGCGGCAATCACCACCTCGGTGCATTCTTCGCCCACCTTTTTAAGAATCTTGTCTATGCCCTTTTCAAACAGGTAGGAAGTATACGAACCTTCCTTAGGGCTCTCTTTCCTGCCCTTGATGAGGTCGTAGAGCGCGTCTGTTGAAAAGTCGGAGATATCCTCGTTTTCAAACAGAGTGTTGGTAAAACAACTGTCCGTGCCAAGGTGGCAGGCGGGGCCGTCCTTCACCACCTCAATAACCAGGCTGTCGTAGTCGCAGTCGGCGGTGATTGAGACTATGTGCTGAAAATTGCCCGAAGTTTCGCCTTTGAGCCACAGCTTTTTGCGCGAGCGCGAATAGAAGCACGTGAGTTTGCGCTTCAAACTAATCTCTAAGCTCTCCCTGTTCATATAGGCGACGGTGAGCACCTTTTTTGAGTAGACGTCCTGCACCACCGCGGGGATGAGGCCGTCTTTGTCGAACACAAGTTTATCCAATTCGAGTTTCATAAAATCACCATAATATTTGCGCGGCAATATGCCGCAACCAATTAAATTCACGCGGCAATATGCCGCAACCGATTCAGGCCGTACGGCAAAAGGCCGCAATTTTATAATACGTACGGCAATATGCCGCATTTACCTTGAATTACGCGCGCAGGATTTTTGCAAAAGACCTATTCGCGGCGCTTCGCCGCCCGCTTAACGCCTTACGTGCACGCCGTTTGAAAGAAGATACTCCTTCAACCCGCCGATGTCCACTTCGCCGAAGTGGAAAATAGAGGCGGCGAGGCCCGCGTCTGCCTGCGGAACTTCGTTAAAAAGCGTTAAAAAGTCCTCTTT
Source organism: uncultured Eubacteriales bacterium (assembly GCA_900549005.1). Lineage (GTDB taxonomy): Bacteria > Bacillota > Clostridia > Christensenellales > Borkfalkiaceae > Coproplasma > Coproplasma stercorigallinarum. Next base: position 3,783 of record URMT01000052.1, read on the forward strand.
TCTGCCCGCGCCGCCGCTGGCGATTACGGGTATGGTGAGGCGGGCGCACACCTTTTGCAGCATTTCGCAGTCGAAGCCGCCCTTTACGCCGTCGGTATCGATGCTGTTTAAAACAAGCTCGCCCGCGCCCTCTTCCTGGCCGCGGTATGCCCATTCCTCGGCACATATGCCCGTATCAATCCGGCCCCCGTGCGAGAATACGCGGAAGGTTCCGTCCACCCTCTTCACGTCCATAGAAAGCACCACGCACTGGTCGCCGTACCTTTTTGCCGCCCTGCCGACGAGCGAGGGGTCGCGTATGGCGCCCGTGTTTACGCTGACTTTGTCGGCGCCGCATTTAAGCACCCTGTCGAAGTCGTCTAAGGTGTTTATTCCGCCGCCCACCGTGAGGGGGATGAATATGCAGGAGGCCACCTCTTTGAGCGTATCGGCAAACAGCGCCCTGCCCTCTGCCGAGGCGGTTATGTCGTAAAACACCAGCTCGTCCGCGCCCGAAAGGTTATAGCGCTGTGCAAGCGCGACGGGCGATTCGACCTCGCGTATGCCCGTAAAGTTTTTACCCTTCACCACCATTCCGTCCCTGACGTCGAGGCAGGGTATAATTCTTTTAGCTAACATCCTGGCACTCTTCAATAGTCTTTTTTAAATCGAGCACGCCGTCGTAGAGCGCCTTGCCCAGCACCACTCCGCGAACGTTCATTGCGGTGAGTTTTTTGATTTCGTCCGTGCCCGATATGCCGCCCGAGGCGATTATGCGCAGGCCCTTGATTTTTACCAATTCTTCGTACGCAGCAAGATTGGCGCCGCCAAGCATACCGTCGCGCGAGATATCGGTATATATTACGGTATGCAGGCCCACTTCGCGCAGCTTGCGGCAGAAGTCAACGGCATCTATATCGGTCACCTTTTTCCAGCCGTGCACGGCCACCTTGCCGTCCTTTGCATCTACGCCCACGGCCACCTTGCCGCCGAAAAATTTGACGGCGTCCACCACGAGGGTGAAGTTTTCGGCCGCGGCAGAGCCGAGTATTACCCTGCTCACGCCCGCGCTCAGATACTGTTCTATCCTTTGCAGCGAGCGCACGCCGCCGCCCGCCTCAACATACAGCCCCGTCTCGGAGACTATCCTCTTTATGATATCCTTATTGATGAGGTCGCCTTCGAGCGCGCCGTCGAGGTCGACTACGTGCAGGCAGGTCGCCCCTGCCTCCTTGAATTTGCGGGCAACTTCGACGGGGTTCAGAGAATATACCGTCTCTCTGTCGTAGTCGCCCTGCAAAAGCCTTACGGCGTTGCCGCCGCGTATGTCTATTGCGGGATAAATTTTCATATAAAAACACCTCCGCCAAATATTAAAATTTATGTGCCCGCGCGGCGGCCGTAAGCACCGTCTGCGTGCGTTGAATCAAATATATATGCCGTGCAATGCAATGCGGCGATACGCAAGGCGAAACGCCGCGGCAGACTTTTTTTATTTAAGTTCGCTGAACGCGCGCAGAATTTTAAGCCCCGCAGCGCCGCTCTTTTCGGGATGAAACTGCGTGCCGTATACGTTGCCGCGCTCAACCGAGGCGGTCAGGCGGATACCGCCGTATTCCGCCGTGGAAGTTACGGCTTCGCCGCAGTTTTTGGCGTAGTACGAGTGCACGAAATACACATACTCCCCGCCCGAAAGGTACTTAAAGAGCGGCGAAGGCCGCGTAAAATTCAGGCTGTTCCAGCCCATATGCGGCACTTTTAGCTTTTCTTTGAGGTCGGGCGCTATCGGCGAAACGTCGCCGCAAATAAAGCCCAGCCCTTTATGTTCGCCGTATTCAAAGCTGCGGTCGAACAGCAGCTGCATACCGAGGCATATGCCGAGCACGGGCTTGCCGGACTGCACCTCGCGCTCTATTTCGGGCACGAGGCCGTTTGATTCCAGCTTCTTATACGCGTCGGCAAACGCGCCCACGCCGGGCAGAATTATTGCCGAGGCGCTTTTCAGCTTGTTTATATCGGACGTGACCTCGCTTTCGGCGCCTATATACCTGAGGGAAGCGGCGAGCGAAAAGAGGTTTCCCACGCCGTAATCGATTACCGCAATCATAATATGCCCTTTGTGGTGGGCAGGGCGCCGCCCTTTTCGGGGTCGATTTTTACGGCCATAGCCATCGCCTTTGCAAACGCCTTGAACACGCCCTCTGCCACGTGGTGGTTGTTTTCGCCGTACAGTTTTTTGAAGTGCAGCGCCATAGGGCAGGCGCGAGCGAACGCCGTAAAAAATTCCTTTATCAGTTCGGCATCCATATCGCCGAGGCGGTATTCGCCGGGGAAACTTACGTCGAAATTCACCGCCGTTCTGCCGCTCAAATCTGCGGCGCACAGTACGAGCGCTTCGTCCATAGGCAGCACCGTCCAGCCGTAGCGGCATATGCCGCGCTTTTCGCCCAGCGCCTTTAAAAACGCCGTGCCCAGCGCTATGCCGCAGTCCTCCGCCGAGTGGTGGAAATCGACCTGCGTGTCGCCCTTGCAGCGAAGATACAAATCGAACGAGCCGTGCCGCGCGAACTGTTCGAGCATATGGTCGAAAAAGCCGCTGCCCGATTTTACGTCGTAATCGCCCTTCCCGTCAAGGTTCAGGCGCACCGTTATATCCGTTTCGTTTGTCTTTCTTTCAATTTCGGCCGTTCGCATCATCTGCCTCCCGCGAGAATTTCTCCCGCCGATTTCAAAAATTCGTCCATCTGTCCGCGCGTGCCTATGCTCACGCGGATAAAGTCATCTATCCTCTTATCCGAAAAATGCCTTACGAGTATGCCGCGCTCTTTCAGCGAAAGATACAGCTTTTCGCCGCCGATATCCCCGTGCCGAACGAGCAGGAAGTTTGCGCGCGAAGGCAGCACCTCGAAGCCCATATTTTTCATAATATCTGCGGCATATTCCCGCACGGATATTATTTTTTGCGTACATTCCTTGAAGTAGTCCACGTCGCCGAGCGCCGCCGCGGCGGCGTACATACTTGCAGAGTTTACGTTGTACGGATTGAAGGAACAACGCACCGCCTCCACCGCCGAAATCAGCTCTTTTGCGGCAAAGCACAGCCCCACCCTTGCGCCCGCAAGCGAGCGCGATTTTGAAAGCGTTTGCACGACAACCAGGTTGGGGTATTTTGTGACGAGCGGCGCGCAGGAACGCCCGCCGAAATCTATGTACGCCTCATCTATTATAACAAGTCTTTGCGGATTTTGCAAGACCAGCTTTTCAATCTGCTCCCTTTCAAGGTATATGCCCGTCTGCGCGTTGGGGTTTGCCAGCACTACGGCGGCGGATATGCCCGAATAATCGGCAATATCCACGGTAAAATCTCTGCGCAGTGGAACTGTTTTGTACCTTATTCCCAAAAGCGAGCAGAGCACGGGATAGAAGCCGTAAGTTATGTCAGGAAAGGCCGCTCCGCAGTCGCCGAAAAAGGCGCGGAATATGTGGGCAAGCACCTCGTCAGAGCCGTTGCCCGCGCTCACGTTGCACTCTTCCAGGCCGTACAGCACGGCCGCCTGCCTTTTAAGCGGCGCACAGGTGGGGTCGGAATATAGGTTGAACCCGCACGCGCGCGATTTCGCCGCTTCGACCGCCCTCGGCGAGGGCGGATAGGGGCTTTCGTTGGTGTTGAGTTTTATGTAGCGCTTATCCTGCGGCTGTTCGCCCGGAACGTAAGGGACAAGGCCCGCAAGATTGCTGCTTAAAAAGGGCGTCATATTCAATTACCCCCGTACTATGCCTTATCTGTACGCACTTTTACCGAATTTGCGTGGCCGTAAAGCCCCTCGCTTTCGGCAAACTTTATAACGCAGTCGGCGGCCTCTTCAAGCCCGTCTTTGGTATACATTATATAGGACGATTTTTTGAGGAAGTCGTCCACCGAGAGCGGCGAAGAATACTTTGCCGAGCCGCCCGTGGGCAGCGTGTGGTTGGGGCCCGCATAGTAGTCGCCGAGCGCTTCGGGCGTGTATCTGCCCAAAAATATCGAGCCTGCGTTCTTTATTGAGGGGAGCAGGGCCATAGGGTCGTCCACGCACACTTCAAGGTGTTCGGGCGCGATTTGGTTGGCAATATCCACCGCCCTTTGTATGCTTTCGCACACGATTATCTTTCCGTTATTTTCGATTGAGGCGCGCGCAATCTCTTCGCGCGGCATAAGCGCAAGCTGCCTTTCAATCTCGCCCTGAACGGCGAGGGCGAGCCCTTCGCTTTCGGTGACGAGCACGGCCGAGGCCAGCTTGTCGTGTTCGGCCTGCGAAAGCATATCAGCCGCCACGAATACGGGGTTCGACTTTGCGTCGGCAATCACCAGAATTTCGGAAGGGCCTGCTATCATATCCACGTTGACCAGCCCGTAGACGAGCTTTTTTGCGAGCGCGACGAAGATGTTGCCCGGGCCTACTATCACGTCGGCCTTGGGTATTGTCTGAGTGCCGTAGGCAAGCGCGGCTATGGCCTGCGCGCCGCCGACTTTGAACACCCTGTCTGCCCCCGCCACGCGCGCGGCGTAAAGAATTTCTGGCCTGACTCTTCCGTCTGCCTTTACGGGGGTGACCATAATTATTTCGCCCACGCCCGCGATTTTTGCGGGAATGGTGTCCATAAGCACGGTGGAAGGGTAGCTTGCCGTGCCGCCCGGCACGTACACGCCCGCGCGGGCAACCGCGGTATACTTCTGCCCGAGCACTATGCCGCCAGGCTTTTTGATTTCAAAGCCCTGTTTGAGCTGTTTTTTGTGGAATTCGGCTATGTTTGCCGCCGAGGCGCGTATCACCGCCTTATAGTCGTCGGTGAGCGCACTTTCGGCCTCGTCGAATTCGGCCGCGGTAACTTCAAGACTGTCTGCCGTAAAGCCGTCGAATTTCAGGCAGTACTTTTTTACCGCCTCGTCGCCGAACTTCGCCACGTCGGCGATGATGCCCTTTACCACCTCTTCGTACTCGCCGTAGTCGTCTATCTTGCGGCTTAAAATCTCTTCCGTTTTATAGTTTTTGTATATCTTAATCATCGGGAAGCTCCTTTTTCAGCCTTTCGGCGCAGGCGTCTATTTCGCCGCGCTTGAACTTGTAGCGCGCCTTGTTGGCAATCAGCCGCGCGCTTATGGGGAAAATTTCTTCGAGCACGCCGAGGTTATTCTCTTTGAGCGTGGTGCCCGTTTCGACTATGTCGACGATTACGTCGGAAAGGCCGAGTATGGGCGCAAGCTCTATCGAGCCGTACAGCTTTATCACCTCGATATCCCTGTTCATCGAAGCAAAATAGCGTTCAGCCACGCGCGGGAACTTTGTCGCCACGCGTAAGGGACGGGAATAATCTTCCCTGAACCCGTTGACCGAGGCCACGCACATACGGCAGACGCCCGTCTTTAAGTCAAGAAGTTCGTATACGTCGGCGCCGCTCTCTTCAAGTATATCCTTGCCAGCAACGCCTATGTCGGCCACGCCGTGTTCAACGTACACCGTCACGTCCGAAGGTTTTACCCAGAAGTAGCTTACGCCGCTCTTTTCGTCGGTGAACACCAGCTTGCGCGTGTCCTTCAAAAGCTCCTCGCACGAATAGCCCGCGCGCTCCAACATCTTATATACCTTTTCACCCAATCTGCCCTTGGGCAAAGCCACATTAAGCATATTCAATATCCTGCTAAGTTTTATTGTTAAATAATTACGTTAATGCAATATTTTATTTGCAAAATTTTTAAATAAGCGCCCGCAAATGCGGGGGTCGCCGCGCTTTTTAAGCAAAGTTTTATTTGCTTTATAATTTTATCCGCACACGCCGCATTTTACAGCGAAACGGTACGTTTGAAACGCATATTTTCGGGCTCTTCCGCCGCCGCATACACGCTTTCTCCGCCCGAGGTGAGTTTTTTTACCTGCGCCATAACTGCGGCGGGGCTGTACCCCGAGGGGTACAACAGCAGTACATCGGCATCAAATTCGCGGCGCTTGCCCAGGTAAAAATCGAGGTCGTCGGGATAGAGAGCAAAGCCCGCGCCCCCTTCGCCCGCACCGAATTTTTTTACCAGAGTGTCGTACTGCCCGCCCGAGAGCACGGCGCGGGGGAACTTATCTACATACCCCTGGAAGATGAAGCCGTTGTAGTAGTCGGGGTCGTTCAAAAGCGAGAAGTCCACCTCGAACATCTTCCCGTCGCCGCCCAAAGCATTCAGAGCGCCTTCCAACTCGTCGGCGGCACGCACGCATCTGTCATCAGAAGCAAACAGCGTGCGCAGAAGGCTCAGCCTTTCGGCATTGCCGCGCCCGGACGAAAGAAGCAGGCACAGCTTTTCGGCAACCCCTTCGCCAAGGCCGCAGGATAAGCATACGGCCTTCATATCGTGCAGATTGCGCGCGCGTATGCAGGCGGTGACCTCTTCGGGCAGTTTAGCCATTCCGCAACTGTTTGCAATACCTTCGAGCGCGCCCATATGCGAAAGTTCCATCACGCAGTCGCCGCCCACGGCTTTAAGGCTCTCTGCCGCCAGCGACAGCACTTCCAGCCGCGCATAATCATCTGTCCTGCCCACAAATTCCAGGCCTATCTGACTTATTTCCCTGAACTGCCCGCCGGGGCGGTCGGGGCGGAATACGCTTTCGCGGTAATAGACTTTGCGCGCGCCCGCGCCCGTGCAGTTTTTTACGATAGACAGCGTGACGTCGGGTTTGAGGGCGAGCAGTCTGCCGTCTTTGCCCGCAAAAGTTATGATGTCGCGGCTGCGTAAAAAGTTTAAATTTTCGGAATACAGCGAGTACTCTTCGAACTTCCTCATCTGGAAGCGCGAATAACCGAAACTTTCGTACAGCCCTTTCAGGGTTGAATACAGCCTCTCTTCCTCGCTTACGGCCGGCCTTTCAGCTTTCATCGTCTTGTTTTTCTCCCGAATCGTCCTTGCAGTATTTGCCCAGAATTTCGCGGTAGCCGCCGCTGCCGTGTTGCAGGCAGCGCGACACGCGCGAAAGCGTGGCCGAAGATATGTCGGTAATCTCTATAATCTTGTTGTACGTATAGCCCTTCAAGAGCAGTTTTGCGCACAGAAGGCGCTGTGAAAGCTGCTCTACCTCGGTATAGGTGCACAGGTCTGCGAGGAGCTTTTCAAAGTCCTCGGCGCGGGTTATGCCCGCGAAGAGTTCGTAAAGGTCTTTGTGTGCGCGTTCTTTGTCGAATTTTTCCATATTTCTGTATGCCCGTCCTTTTATAGCGAGTTGATTTAAATGCGGAGCGACGTTATAATATATTTGCAGAAACCGCCCGTGCAAAAGCGCCGCAGGCGACTTTGCGCCCTGCCCCGCACGCTTGCCCGCGCATTTTCAGCGCGCTCCGCCGTGTGTTACATAGTTATTTTACTTTCATACTTTAAATTTGTAAAGTAATTTGACGGCAAAAAAATAAAAATTACAAAATAAAAGAGGCGCCGCCGCGCAAATCCCTGCGCGGC
>URMT01000053.1 GCA_900549005.1 uncultured Eubacteriales bacterium
GCTTGTTCGATGCAGCATCTAACAGCATTATGAATGCCCGCATATTCCAAAATTCGACGAAGTTCGGCACAGTCCCCGCGTATCCGACCGCAGAGGTGTAGTATTCTTTATAAAAAATGCGGCAGCAAGGCAGGTGACGGCTGATGACAGTGCAGGGAACATTGCGCGGCGGCACGCTCGGCATACATCTTTGCGGCGAGCTTGATGAATGCAGCGCACAGAGCGCGCGCAAGGCGTGCGACAATCTGATAGACGGCAACGCGCAGGCCGAGAGGATAGTGATAAACCTCGAAGGCGTGCGCTTTATGGACTCCACGGGGATAGGATTTTTAATAGGCAGGTATAAAAAGGCTTCGCGCATAGGCATACCCGTCTACATAGAAAAACCCGACTTCGCGGCGGACAAGATACTCAATTTAAGCGGCATATACTCGCTTATACCCAAAACGGAATGAAGGAAGATTTATGAAGAACAACTACCTCAAACTTGAATTTTTATCTCTGCCCGAAAACCAGGCCTTCGCGCGCGACGCGGTGGCGGCCTTCTGTCTGCCGCTCAATCCCACGCTTTCGCAGCTTTCAGACGTAAAGACGGCCGTTTCAGAGGCGGTTACCAACTGCACCGTGCACGCCTACCGCGGCACGCAGGGAATAGTGACGGTGGAGTGCCGCACCGACGAACACTCTCTACATATCAGCATCAGCGACCGCGGCGCTGGCATAGCCGACGTGAACGAGGCGATACAGCCCTTTTTCACCACGCTGCCCTCCGACGAACGCTCGGGAATGGGTTTTACCATAATGCAGACGTTTATGGACGAATTTTCGGTAAAGTCAGAGCGCGGGGCGGGCACGCTGGTCTGTATGACTAAACGCTTTGACCCGGAAGTGGAGAATGCTTGATGTAAAAGAGACCAACGAGCTTATCGCGCGCGCCAAATCGGGCGACGCCGCCGCCAAGGAAAAACTGCTCACAGAAAACAGCAATCTTATGAAGTCGATTGTCCGCCGCTACCTCGGCAAGGGGGTGGAGTACGACGATTTGTTCCAGCTTGCGGGAATGGGCCTTCTTAAAGCCATAAACGGCTTCGACGAAAGTTACGGCGTGCGCTTTTCCACATACGCCGTGCCTATGATAGCCGGCGAAATAAAGCGCTTTATGCGCGACGACGGCAGTATAAAGGTATCGCGCGCGATGAAGGCCGAGGCGAAGGCCATAAACAAATTCATAGAGGAATATGCCGCAACCAATGGCTGTCAGCCCGCAGTAAAGACCATTGCCGAGCGCTTTTCTATGCCCGAAAGCCAGGTGGTGTTCACTATGGGCTCGCAGTATATGCCGATATCTCTTTCCAGCCAGGGCGAGTATAAAGACGAATCTACGGGCGAACTCTCCGAACGCCTCCCCGCAGAGGACAGGCAGGAGGATATGATAGAGGTCCTGCAATTAAAGACGGCGATAGAGGGGCTGGAAGAGCGCGACAAAAAGGTGATAATGCTGCGCTACTTCCGCGATATGACGCAGAGCGAAGTGGCGGCCTATCTCGGCGTTTCGCAGGTGCAGGTATCGCGCATAGAGAGCAGAATTTTAAACAGTTTCAAAAAGCAGCTCGCAAACTGAATGTGCGGTTCGGTTTTAATACGCGGTTCGGCGCCGTCGGCTTTGCGTAAACGGCAAATCAGAGCGTTGAAGAACGGACCGCCGCCGTAAATACGTAAAACGCCCGCCGTTTGGCATTTTGCTGTTGATTTTGTGCGGCGCGGGTGCTATAATAATATAAACGTGCGCCGTAACGGTGCCGCAATAGCATAAAACGGTATACGGCAATGCAAAAGAGGTAACGCTTATGATAAATCAGAAGTACGTAAAACTCGGCAAAGTACGCTCGGTGATAAGGGAGCTGTTCGAGTACGGCAACGTGCGCAAGGCGCAGATAGGGGCAGACAAGGTGTTCGACTTTTCGCTGGGCAACCCCAGCGTACCCCCTCCCGAAGAGTTCGGCAAGGTGCTTTCAGACCTGTTGCGCAGCGCCGACCCCGTAAGCCTTCACGGCTACACCTCGGCACAGGGCGCATATCCCGTGCGCAAGGCCGTTTCCGATTATATAAAGAATACATTCGGCGCGCCCGTTTCTGCCGATAAGATTTATATGACCTGCGGCGCGGCGGCGGCGCTCACCATAACGCTGTGCGCGCTGTGCAACGCGGGCGACGAGGTTATAACCTTCACGCCGTATTTCCCCGAATATTCGGTGTTCGTTTCTCAGGCGGGGGCAACGCTCGTCCCCGTGCAAACAAAACAAGGCACGTTCGATATAGACGTAGCGGCGCTCACGGCCGCGCTTACGCAAAAGACCAAGGCGGTAATAATCAATTCGCCCAACAACCCGGGCGGCGTGGTCTATTCCGCAGACAGCATAAAGGCGCTGTGCGCCGCTCTTCAAGCCCATTCGTCAAAGTGCGGCAGCCCCGTCTATCTCATCTCGGACGAGCCCTACCGCGAACTCGTGTACGGCGGCGAAGAGGTGCCGTACGTGATGAATTACTACAAAAATTCCATAGTCTGCTATTCCTTCTCCAAAAGCCTGTCCGTTCCGGGCGAGCGCATAGGCTACATCGCCGTCTGCGACGGGGCGGAGGGGGCGGACGATTTGTATGCCGCCGTGTGCGGCGCGGGCAGGTCGCTCGGCTACGTGTGCGCGCCCTCCCTGCTGCAATTCGCCTGCGCGAAGCTGCTTGGAAAGACTTCCGACATATCGGTGTATAAGCGCAACCGCGACAGGCTTTGCTCGGCGCTCGAAGAGTACGGGTACGAGGTGGTAAAACCGCAGGGCGCGTTCTATCTTTTCGTAAAGGCGATGGAGGAGGACGCGGCCGCGTTTGCAGAGAGGGCAAAACAGTTTGAACTTCTGCTTGTCCCCGGCGACGACTTCGGCTGTAAGGGCTACGTCCGCATAGCCTACTGCGTCAGTCCCGATATAATAGAGCGCTCGCTCTCCGCGTTCAGAGATTTGGCGAACAGCTACAAAAAGTAAAATTGCACCCCTAATATAACATAAATAAACGCCTTTATAAAAGGTACTAAACCTCATAATGCCGTAAAAGATAAGGATTTTTGATAATTGATAAGTATACTGATTTTTTCAAGAATACGGTCTTTGAATGTGTTATTCTTCACGCAATGATTATTGCACAGCGTATAAAAGAACTTAGAACTGAAAACCACCTGACGCAGGCTCAGCTCGCAAAAATGGTAGGTTGCAGTCAGCCGATGATAGTTCTGTGGGAAAAGGAGGTATGCGAACCAACAGCTTCCGCCATCGTGCGGCTTGCCGAATCCCTCGGCTGTTCATGCGACTATCTGCTCGGATTCGACGGCTATTAACTTGTCGTCGCATACGGGCGCTTTGTCGAGCCGCTGCGCGTGCAACCGCGCCGCCTTTTGCGGCGCAAAAGCAAGGGCGATTTGCCCTTGGGACGTTAAAACAGGCAAAATAATTTTTGCTTTGTAAAAAAAGGAATAAGCCCGCGCGGCGGAAATTTCCGCCTCGCGGGCTTATTTTTAACCTTGTGTTATAAAGCGTTTACTCTTCGTACTTTTCCAGCCTCTTCTTTATCGAGCGGATGTTTTCTTTTACCGACTTGGGCGAGGCCCCGCCGTAAGAGGTGCGCGCCTCTGCGCAGTTCTTTGCGCGCACGGTCTCGCATATGTCCACGTCGAAGTGTTCGTCAAAGCTACGGTATTCCTCAATCGTCATATTCTGCAACGTGCGCTCGTTCTCTATGCACCAGCGCACAATCTTGCCCGTAACGGCGTGCGCCGTGCGGAAGGGCACGCCCTTCTTTGCCAGGTAATCGGCAACGTCCGTCGCGCAGGCAAATTCTGCCTCTGCGGCCTTCTTCATACGGTTGGTGCGGAGGAGTATGTTGTCGATGAGCTCTGCCATTATTTTAAGGCAGGATATAAGCTGTTTTTCTGCGTCGAAAAGCCCCTCTTTGTCCTCCTGCAAGTCCTTGTTGTATGCAAGCGGTATGCCTTTCAGCGTGGTCAGCATCGCCATAAGGTGGCCGTAAACCCTGCCCGTCTTTCCGCGCATCAGCTCGGGTATGTCTGGGTTCTTCTTCTGCGGCATAATCGAAGAGCCCGTCGAATACGCGTCGGGTATCTCGAAGAAGCCGAATTCTTCGGTGGTATATAAAATAATGTCCTCGCACAGGCGCGAAAGGTGGCTCATCGCCATCGATGCGTCGAACAGGTATTCCGCCACAAAGTCGCGGTCAGATACGCCGTCCAAAGAATTTTCGCACGGCCTGTCGAAGTCTAAAAGGGTGGCGGTCATATTGCGGTCTATGGGGTACGAAGTCCCCGCAAGCGCGCCGCTGCCCAGCGGCATAACGTTCATACGCTTTCTCGACGCGGCAAATCTGTCTGCGTCGCGCAGGAACATCTCGGCATACGCGTTGAAGAAGTGCCCCGCGCACATCGGCTGCGCCTTCCTCAGGTGCGTGTAGCCGGGCATCACGTATTTCAGCCCCGATTCCGCCTTGTCGGTAAGGCTTTCCACCAGCGCACACAGCGCCTTAACCGCGTTGTCGCACGCATTTCTCACATACAGGCGGAAGTCCGTCGCCACCTGGTCGTTGCGCGAGCGCGCCGTGTGCAGCTTTTTGCCGCTGTCGCCAATCCTTGCCACAAGTTCGTTTTCCACAAAGGAATGTATGTCCTCGGCGTCCTTGATTTCCAGCGCTCCGCTTTCAACGTCGCCGTAAATGGCTTCCAGCCCGCCGCAAATCTCGTCGCACTCCGCTTCCGAAATTATGCCGCACTTTCCCAGCATACGCGCGTGCGCAACCGAGGCGGTTATGTCCTCTCTCCACAGTTTTTTGTCGAAGGGGAGCGAGTCGTTGAATTCGTCCGCGTCCTTCGCCGTAGGTTCTTCAAACCTGCCTTGCCACAGTTTCATATCAAAATTACCTCTGATTAAATTGACTTATTTGCCTTTTTAAACTAAAATGTATTAGTATACAAGAATTATAAATAAAAATTCGCAATAAATCAAGCGTATTTTTTGCACGGTTCAGTTTTATGATAATTTTGGGCATAGACCCCGGGCTCGCCACCACGGGCTACGGCGTAATCGAAAAGAGGCCCGACGGCAACTCGGTGGCGGTGGACTACGGCGTGGTGCTTACCCCGAAGGACGAAAGCCTGCCCGTCCGCCTCGCAATGCTCGAAGAGGGCGTAAACAAAATACTCAACAAATTCAAGCCGGAAGAGATAGCGGTGGAGGAGCTGTTCTTTGCAAAGAACATAACAACGGGCATTCCCGTGGCTCACGCGCGCGGCGTAACGCTTTTAACGTGCATAAAGTTCTGCGGCAAGTTGTACGAATACACGCCTATGCAGATAAAGCAGGCGCTCACCGGCTACGGCAGGGCCGATAAGGTGCAGATGATGCACGTGGTTACGTCCCTTCTTCATTTTTCAAAAATACCCCGCCCCGACGACGCGGCCGACGCGTTGGCGGTGGCTTTGTGTCACGCGCATACGTCGCGCTTTGGGAAACTTTTTGGAATTAAGTAAAGCCGCTTTCCCTCGTATATGCTTCGCATTACTGTGTCGCGCTGCGCTTTCCTCGGGGTCACTTCGTCGGCGTACGCCAAATTTTGCATACAACCGCGCGGGCGCGCTTGTCGTGATTATTTCGGCGGCGCCTCCTCTTCGCCAAAAATCTTTTTGTAAAATCTTTTTGGCGAGTGCTGTGGTAGGCTTAATTGCACTCCCCGTCGTAAATGCTCGCGCTTCGTGTACTGCTCGCATCTCCAAGGGTTGATGGGCAGGAGTGGAGTAGGGTGTTTGCCTTGTCTTGCTTGCTTCTATGAACCCGTGTTGGGCGTGATATGCGGTAAAAAATAACTGCTCGCATCTCCAAGGGTTGATGGCGGCGTAAGCCGCAACGTTGCGCGCCGCGCAACTTATCACGCGCGGCTTGCCGCGCTCATCACTCATCACGTTGCAAAGCAACTCATAACCGAAACTTCATCTTCCGACATTGACGCGATTATTGTTACTGTCATTTCGCCCGAAACGAACGAAGTGAGCGTAGTCGAGAAATCTCAACCGCAAAGGCGTCTGCTCTGCGCTTGCCCGTCATCTCTGCGCACAGGTTTTGTTTTTAAGTTTTTTAGTTGATAAGAGGTGTATTATGGATTTATCGCCCAAACAGATAGTTCACGAACTCAATAAGTATATAATCGGTCAGGACGAGGCCAAAAAGGCCGTTGCTATCGCCCTCAGGAACCGTTACAGGAGGAGTAAGCTCACTCCCGAACTGATGGAGGAGATTACCCCCAAAAATATCATTATGAAGGGCCCCACGGGCGTAGGCAAAACCGAAATCGCCCGCAGGCTTGCAAAGCTGGTCAAAGCTCCCTTCCTGAAAGTCGAAGCCACCAAGTATACCGAGGTTGGATATGTGGGCAGGGACGTTGAGTCTATGGTCCGCGACCTTGCCGAGTGCGCCATCCGCCTCGTCCGTGAGGAAAAGACGGCGGAAGTGGAGTTCCGCGCCCGCGCTACGGCCGAAAGGAAGGTTGCCAAGGTGCTTGCCGAAAACAATAAGGCAGACCGCGGCGAACTTTCCAAAGAGGTTTTCGAACAGAACTTCGTCGACGCCATTCACGAGGGCAAGTACGACAACGCCGTGATTGAAATCGACGTTGCCGACCAGCCCAAGCCGCTTGAACTTTCGGCGGCAGGCGGAGCGGCTATCGACCTCGGCTCGATATTCGGCGGAATGGGACTTCCGGGAAAAAGAAAACACCGCAAACTCACCGTAAAAGAGGCCGTCAACCTGCTTATGGCAGAGGAAGCTGACAAGCTGATAGATAACGACGCCGTAAACGCCGAGGCGATTAAGCGCGCCGAAAACGACGGTATAATCTTCATCGACGAGATAGATAAGATTGCGGGCAAGGGCAACACCTCGGGCGCGGACGTCTCGCGCGAGGGCGTTCAGCGCGACATACTGCCCATCGTAGAGGGCTGCACGGTTATGACTAAGTACGGCCCCGTAAAGACGGACTATATCCTCTTTATCGCGGCGGGCGCCTTCCACGTATCGAAAGTAGAGGACCTCATCCCCGAACTTCAAGGCAGATTCCCCATTCAGGTGGAGCTCTCCTCGCTCACTAAAAAGGACTTCGTTGATATTTTAACCCAGCCCGAAAACGCAATAACCAGGCAGTATTCCGTACTGCTTGCCGTGGATAATATCGATTTGCGCTTCACGCAGGACGCAATCGAAAAGATAGCCGAAATCGCCGAGGACATAAATTCCACCTCCGAAGATATCGGCGCGCGCAGACTGCACACCGTAATGGAGTACCTTCTCGAAGATATCTCCTTCAACGCAGGCGGCGGCGACTATCCCGTAATTCCCGTAGAAATCAACAGCAAATACGTGGAAGAGCATCTGGATAAGATAATCAGGAACCGCGACCTTAAAAAATACGTACTTTAAGTTCACGAAAATTTAACTTTGGCCGAAAGTTAAATTTTCCGTGAGTTTTAGGGGTCAGCCCCTCTTTGCGCAATTTTAAGTGCCCACGAAGCGTATAATTGCGCAAATTCACCCTTGGTGAGCTCGCTTGCGCGACAAATTGGGTCTTTCTGCGCAAGGAAACCTTGCTTGAAACGTCATTTATTTAAGTAGCGTTGTAAGCAGAGTTGTTTTTATTTTCGGCAAAAACGAAAAATTCGTGAAAAAGAAAAGAGGTATATATGATTTCAGCACCAAAAGGTACAAAAGACGTTCTGCCGCAGGATTCGTACAGGTGGCACTACATAGAGGACGCGGCGCGCAGCACTGCCGAAGTTTTTAATTTGAAGGAGATTCGCACGCCCGTTTTTGAACACACCGAGCTGTTTTTGCGCGGCGTTGGCGACACTACCGACGTCGTGAATAAGGAGATGTACACCTTCAAGGATAAGGGCGACCGCTCGATAACGTTGAAGCCCGAGGGAACGGCGGGCGTGGCGCGTTCGTTCATAGAAAACAACCTCGGCGCGGCGGGACTGCCCGTAAAGATGTACTATATCATCCCCGCGTTCCGCTACGAACGCCCCCAGGCGGGCAGACTGCGCGAATTCCACCAGTTCGGCGTGGAAGTTTACGGCGCCGAGGGTGCCGACGCCGACGCGGAAGTAATCTTCGCCGCCTCGTCCTTCCTGAAAAAGCTGGGCATACGGCAGGTAAAGCTAAACATAAATTCGATAGGCTGCAAAACCTGCCGCAAAAATTATAACGAGCGGCTCAAAGCCTACCTTCTGCCTCATCTCGACGAAATGTGCTCCACCTGCCGCGAGCGGTTCGATAAAAATCCGCTCCGCATACTCGATTGCAAGGAGGAGAAGTGCAGGGCAATAACGCACGGCGCGCCCAGAATAGTTGACTTTTTGTGCGAGGACTGCGCCGAACACTTCAAAAAGGTGCAAAAGTACCTCACGGCGGGCGGTGTGGAATTTTCGATAGACCCCAACATAGTGCGCGGGCTCGACTATTACACGCGCACCGTCTTTGAATTTGTTTCCGAAAGCGTAGGCGCGCAGGGCACCATATGCGGCGGCGGCAGGTACGACGGGCTCATCGAAGAGCTCGGCGGCACTCCTACCCCCGCGGTGGGCTTTGCCGTGGGCCTGGAACGTATGCTCCTTCTTATGGACAATACGGGAGTGAACATACCCAAGGCGCCCGGGCCCAAGGTGTTTTTTGCGGGAATGGACGAGGAAACCAGACGCCGCGCGTTCAGCTTCGTGTGTGAACTTCGCGCCGCTGGCATTTCGGCCGAGTGCGACCATATGGGCAGGTCTTTGAAGGCACAGTTCAAATATGCCGATAAGATTGGCGCCGAATACGTCGTGGTAATTGGCGAAGAGGAGATGGAAAGCGGCGTGTGCAGGGCCAAGCGAATGAGCGACGGGCACGTTGCAGAAGTCAAATTTGCCGACGTCTGCGAATTTTTTTCTGAATAAATAACTGTGTTCGTTGCGGCATATTCCCGCACCAATACACTTATTCTGCAAAAAATGCGTGCAAAAGCGTTTGAAATGCACACAATAGTTTTATATAAAATTAAGACTATAAATTTCAGGAAGGATAAAATTTTATGAAACAGATAGACGAACAGCAGTTTAACGAACTTATAGCGGGTTCCAAGCCCGTAGTATGCGATTTCTTCGCCACGTGGTGCGGCCCCTGCAAAATGCTTGCCCCCGTGCTCGAAAAGGTATCTGCCGACTATGCGGACAAGGCTGAATTCGTAAAGGTAGACGTAGACGGCGCCCCCGCGCTCTCTGCGCAGTACGGAATAATGAGCATACCCTTCGTTGCCGTATTCAAAGACGGCAAGATGGCTGCAAAGTCAATAGGCTTTATGCCCGAAGGCGAAGTAAGGCAGTTCCTCGACGAAAATCTTTGATTTAACCGAACTTTCTTTTGCAATCTCATATGTTTCAGGCAGCGGACGCGATTTGCGTCCGCTTTTTGCTTTTTAAAAGTAATAATTGCAAACTTTTGCGATTGATATGCCCTTTACAATGCGGAACGGCGGCAGTATAATGTTATAAAAGGCATTGCGATGCAATTTAAAACAAGGTGATTTTTATGCAGTTTGAATTTTTTGTGCCCACGCGCATACTCTTCGGCGAGGGGACTGTGGACGAGCTTTCATCGCGCCCCCTTCCCGGCAGGCGTGCGCTTTTGGTGATATCGGGCGGCAGGTCGGCAAAGGCGAGCGGTGCATTCGATAAGGTATATGCCGCATTGAACGCCGCGGGCAGTCCTCCGGTGGTATACGATAAGGTCGGGGCAAATCCCACGCTCGCGTGCGTCAACGAGGGCGCCCGCATCGCGCGCGAAAACGGCTGCGACTTCGTGACCGCGCTCGGCGGAGGTTCGGTAATGGACGCCGCCAAGGCCATCGCCCTGACCGCGGCAAACGGCGAAAATTATTGGGATTTCGTTTCGGCGGGCACGGGCGGCGGCAGGGCCATAACCAATGCGCCCCTGCCTTTGGTTGTAATAACCACTACCGCGGGGACGGGTTCCGAAGCCGACGCCACGGCTGTGGTAACCAACCCCGCCACGGGCGAAAAGATAGGTTTTGTGCACCCCGGTATGTTCCCCGTGCTCTCGGTGGTCGATTCGTCGCTTACAAAGGGAGTGCCGCCCGCCCTCACCGCATATCAGGGATTCGACGCACTCTTTCACGCCACAGAGTGTTACGTTTCGAACAAGGCGAACAAGATGAGCGATATGCTCGCGCTGACTTCTGCGGGCTACGTATCAAAATATCTTGCGCGCGCTGTAAAAGACGGCGCCGACGAAGAAGCGCGCGACGGAATGTCGTTCGCCAATATGCTTTCGGGTATGGTGATGACGCTTTCGGGCTGCACTTCAAAGCACGGAATGGAACACGCGATGAGCGCTTTAAGCCCCTCTTTGCCGCACGGCGCGGGACTTATAATGCTGGCGCCCGCATATTACGCGCATATGATTGAAGCGCACGTCTGCGACGACAGGTTTTGCGCCCTTGCAAAGGCGATGGGGAAGGAGAATTGTCAGGGGCCTTCCGATTTTATTTCCGTACTCAAAAAACTTATGTCGGACTGCGGCGTAGGCGGCCTCAAAATGTCTGAATACGGCATTTCGCCGTCAGATTTCCCGTCGCTCGCAGATAATGCGATGTCCTCGATGAAGAGGGTATTTTTAAACGACCGCCTGCCTCTATCCCGCGAAGACGTTATAGAAATATACAAAAAATCTTACAGGTAAAAAAGTGCGGCGGGCGTGCCGTATGCGTGCCCGCCGCTTCCCGTTTTAAAAGGTAGCGGCAAAAATTTTTTTCAATCTGTTGTAAATTGCAAAATAATATGCTAAAATAAGTTAAATAAATAAATTTTACGGGAGCATTGAGATGATAGATATATCTTTGATAGAACAGACCGACCCCGAAGTCGCCGAAGCGTTGAAGCTGGAACTTGCACGCCAGCAGGGCAATATCGAGCTTATCGCAAGCGAAAACTTCGTTTCCCCCGCGGTTATGGCGGCGGCAGGCAGCCACCTTACCAACAAGTATGCCGAAGGCTACCCCGCGCACCGCTATTACGGCGGAGG
>URMT01000054.1 GCA_900549005.1 uncultured Eubacteriales bacterium
GACCGAGCGCGGCGGTTTATATACCGCACGCCGCGCGAGACCTTAGTTTCTCAAATTACGAAAATTATCGCACTCGGCCAGGGCGAAAATTTTGTAAAAACCCTTTCTTAGCCCATTTTGCCCAAAACTTTGCGCAAATCTTCCCTCATATCAAGGCACGCCGCACGCGCCGCCTCCCAATAGGACATACCGCTGTACCTGGGCTTGCGGTAAGCGCAGATTATGCCGCGCGAGTTGTTGACTATGCCGCCGAGTCCGCGCGAATCGAAACAGCCCTTTATGCCCTCGGCAGAGCCGCCCTGTGCGCCGTAGCCGGGAATGAGGAAGAAAGTGTGAGGCAGCTTTTTGCGAAGCTCTGCGCCCTGTTCGGGATAGGTTGCGCCCACTACCGCGCCTATATCGGAATAGCCGTAGCTGCCGACGAGGTCTTTGCCCCACTCCTCTACCAGAGCGCCCATACGCTCGTACACCTTTTCGCCGTTTTCCAGCTTCAAATCCTGAATTTCGCCGCTCGAAGGGTTTGACGTCTTTACCAGAACGAAAGCGCCCTTGTTGCAAGCCTTGCACTCTTCGATGAAGGGCGCGACGCCGTCGGTGCCGAGGTAGCCGTTCACCGTTATCATATCGGCGGGGAAGGCGCGCATCTTCTTTTCGTTAATCTTTGTCCTGCCGAGGTATGCCGTTGCGTAGCAGCCAGCGGTGGAGCCTATGTCGTTGCGCTTGCAGTCGGCGATTACCACCATACCCCTGCCGAGCGCATAATTTATTGTATAGTTGAAGGCTTTGAGGCCCTCGTAGCCATACATTTCATAGTAGGCAACCTGTATTTTTATGGCGGGAACGATGTCGCTTATCTTGTCTACTATGTTCATATTGAATTCGGTTATCGCCTCGGACGCGCCCTCGAAAGTCGCCATATCTTCGCGCATATTGTCGGGCAGGTAGTCGAAGCTGGTATCCAGCCCCACGCAGGTGGGGTTCTGCATATCTATTATCTTTTTTATGAGTTTATCAATCATAACCCTCTCCTCTGATTTATTTTATTCTCTCTTATAAGTTTTATTTCAGCGCCGCTTTCAGCGCCGCGCCCGCCTGCACATCGGCAGACAGCAGCAAAAGCGGCGCATTGCTGCGCGCTGTATTTTACGTCGCCGTCCACTATGGTATAGGCGACTTTGCCGTAAACTTCCGTGCCGTTAAAGGGCGTGTTCTTGCCCTTTGAAAGGAACTTTTCGCCGTCTATCACATACTTTGCGGCGAGGTCGGCTATCGTTATGTCGGCAGGGGCGCCAACCTTTATTTCGCCGCCCTCCAATCCGAGTATGCGGGCGGGTGCGGCGCTCATTCTTTCGGCAAGTTCGGGAAGGGTCATATCGCCGTCCTTCACGAGCTTGGTATACGAGAGCGAAAAGCTGGTCTCTATTCCGCTGATGCCGAATGCGGCGAGCGAATATTCCACCTGCTTGTCCTTCTTCGAATGGGGAGCGTGGTCGGTTACTATGCAGTCGAGAGTGCCGTCTTTGAGGCCTTCGATTACGGCGAGCCTGTCGCGCTCTTCCCTTATCGGCGGGTTGACCTTGGTATAGGTATCGAAGCTCCTTATCACGTCGTCGGTAAGCCAGAAGTAATGCGGACAGCTTTCGGCCGTAACCTTCACCCCGCGCGCCTTGGCGCTGCGGATAAGCTCTGTGCCGCTGTAAGTGGACACGTGGCAGATGTGCACGGGGATATCAAGGCTTTCCGATAGGGCGATTTCGCGCGCTATCATAATATCTTCCGCCGCGCGTATGCTGCCTTTAAGACCGGTAATCGTGGAGTTGAGGCCCTCGTTTACCACGCCGCCGTCAACCAGATTTTCGTCTTCGCAGTGGCAGAGGCACTTTAAGTTGAAGCCGTGCGCATATTCCATTGCAAGGCGCATAATCTTAGAGTCCATAACAGACCTGCCGTCGTCGCTTATCGCAACGGCGCCCGCCTGCGCCATCTTGCCTATTTCGGCAAGCTCTTCGCCCTTTTCGCCCTTGGTTATGCTGCCTATGGGGTGAACCTTGCACAGATTTACCTGTTCCGCCCTGTACTTTATATAGGTGGTCACCACGGCGTTATCGTTTACGGGATTGGTGTTGGGCATACAGCAAATCTGCGTGAAGCCGCCTGCGACGGCCGCCTTCGAGCCGCTCTCTATATCTTCCTTCCCTTCAAACCCGGGCTCGCGCAGATGCACGTGCATATCGATGAGGCCGGGGAATACGTGCATACCCTCGGCGTCTATCACGTCGGCGTCGCAGGGAATGTCGCCGAGAGCGGCGATTTTACCGTCCTCCACGAGGACGTCGCACTTTTTTACGCCGCCCTTGAATACTACCGAACCGTTCTTTATCACATATTTCATAAATTCTTCTCCCTGTACTCTTTAAGCAGGGTGAGTATGGCCATTCTTGTGGCGAGGCCGTTGGTCACCTGCTCGCATATAACGCTGTTTTCGCCGTCGATGAGCGACGGGGTGAGCTCTATGCCCCTGTTTACGGGGCCCGGGTGCATTATTATCGCGTCTTTATCGGCAAGGGAGAGCATACCGTCCTTTACGCCGTAAAACTTACTGTATTCCGAGAGCGAAGGGAACAGCCCGCCCTTCTGGCGTTCGAGCTGTATTCTGAGCCCCATCACGCAGTGGGCGCCCTCTATCGCCTCTTCCATACTGCCGCACACGTGCGCGCCCAGCTTTTGTATATCTTTGGGCATAAGCGTTGCGGGGGCGTACATATAAACTTCCGCGCCCAGCTTTTTGAGGCCGAACAGGTTGGACTTTGCCACGCGGCTGTGCTTTATGTCGCCGAGTATGGCAACTTTCAGGCCTGCGATTTTGCCGAACTTTTCGCGCATACTGAACATATCTAAAAGCGCCTGGGTGGGATGCTCGTTCATTCCGTCGCCCGCGTTTATTACCGAGGCGTGCACGTTTTCTGCAAGCAGCTTGGGCGCGCCCGCCAGCGGGTGGCGTATGGCGATGAAGTCAATCTTCATTGCGTCGAGCGTCTTGCCCGTATCGATGAGCGTTTCGCCCTTCTGCACCGAGCTTGAAGCAGCGGCTATATTCACCTCGCTTGCGCCGAGGTATTTGCCCGCAAGTTCGAACGAGGTGCGCGTTCTGGTGCTGTTTTCATAGAACAGCGTGATGAGCGCCCTGCCCTTCAAAAGGCTTTCGGCCTTTCTGCCTTTATTCAAAAGCGCCTTCATTTCTTCGGCCCTGTCTAAAATTTCGGTTATCTCTTCCGCCGAAACGTCGTACAGGCCGAGCAAGTCTTTTTTTGTAAGCATAAAATCCTCTTTCTGAATATTGTCCTCTGTTTGAATATGCGCGCGGCGCATACGTGCAAAACGCCCGTTTTTACACAAAAAAAGCGGGTATTTCCGCACGGTTTTCACCAAAAAAAAGGTAAAAAACCGAGCGGTCAATCCGCCGAAAATTACGTGTTGAGTTTTAATTTGCAGATTCTTTCGCCCTGCAACCCAGCCGAAAACGCCGCCATAGCCATCTCTTGAAAGGGCCGCGCGGCACCCCGTATCCCCGCGGGGGAAAGAGGGGCGCGAAGCCGCCGTTTATTATCAACGACGATTATACCATAACCTTGCCCCAAAGTAAAGCAAAAAATAAATTTTGGGCAAGGAAAATTATTTTTGCCGCAGGCGGCTTGCGGGGACGGAGAGCTTTATGCGCGGCAGGCACGCGGGCGCCGCCGCAGGCCGCGGGCGGGCGCGCACGCATAAGTTAAGGGCAAGGCGGCACTAATTAAAGACAAGGCGCCGCTTACATAATTTTTTGCAGTCTGAACCCCACTTTGTCGCACGAAGTGAGCACGTACTCCACCCCGTTTTTGCTGCTGCGGAAGGGGAAATACGCCTCGCCGTGAATATGCCCGAACACGGCAAAGTCTACGCAGTTTTCTTCAAACAACTGCGTGAACAGCGTTTCGCCGTTCTTTAAGCTGTACGGCGGATAGTGAATCATTGCAATCAGACTGTCGCCTTCCTGTTTAAGTTTTGCCGCGTCGCGGAAGCACAGCTTGAAGCGTTCGGCCTCGCGCAGGTAAATTTTGTTGTCCTTTTCTGTATAGTCGGGACTGCCGGGGCACGTCCAGCCGCGCGAACCGCATATCACAACCCCGTCGAAGCGCACGCTGTCGTTCTGCAAAAAGTAAAACGTGCCGTCGGGCGCGCGGTCGCGCAGTTTGGTGATGCCGTTCCACCAATAGTCGTGGTTGCCGCGGATAAATACCTTTTTGCCGGGGAGCGGCGCAAGGCGGGCGAGGTCGTAAAGCCCCTCTTCGAGCGTGATTCCCCAGCTTATGTCGCCGCAGATGAGGACTACGTCGTCGGCGCCCACCTTTTCGCGCCAGTCGGCGCATATCTTTTCAAAGTGCCCCTCCCAGCCTTCGCCGAAGATGTTCATCGGCTTGGGGTTCATTCCCGAAAGGTGCAAATCGCTGATAGAATAAATATTCATACGGCTGAATGATACCATAAAATAACACGGTTTGGAAAGCATTTTTCTGAAAAAGGTAAAATTTGCGGCCTGCTTTGCCGCTCTCATACAAAAAAACGACGCTGCGGAGGATAAAAGGTAGCTATACGAACCAACAAATGTGCGTTGCTTTTTATGTATTTGTTGTATATGAGTAAAAAAATTTAAGCCGAAAATGCCGATATTAAGCCCGTTTTGAAGATTTTAACAAAATTTTTTAAAATTTTTTCAATAATTTTAGTAATTAGTATTGTTTTTTATCTTTTTTCATAGTATAATAAGTACAGAATAAAAACGAGGTTAGACTTATGGACGAAAAACTTACCATTCTTTTAGTTGAAGACGACCCCCAGGCCTGCAAGGACATTATTATGGAAATAGGCAAGAATGCCGACGTGTTTTCGCTTGTAGGCGTGACGAACAATTCAAACCGCGCGCTGCAATACGTGTGGGACGCGCAGCCCGACGCCATTATTCTTGACCTTGAACTTCACGAAGGCGGCGGCGACGGACTCGACTTCCTTAAAAAGCTGAAAAATGCCGACGTGGCGCGTCCTCCCTTCGTGCTCGTTACCACAAACAACATAAGCACGCTTACGCACAAGGTTGCGCGCGAGTACGGCGCAGACTTCATAATGACGAAGAATCAGGAAGGTTATTCCGCCCAGAGCGTTGTCGACTTCATTAAAATAGCCAGAACGGTGATTATGTCGAGGCCGAAGCGCGAAACGCTTACCGGCGGCCAGGAGAGCGACGAGCTGGCAGAACGCAGAATTCAGCGCAGGATAAGCCACGAGCTCGACAAGGTGGGCATAAGCGCCAAATCGGTGGGTTACAGATACTTAATCGACGCCATAATGATTATAATGAAAAAGCCCGTTCAGCACGTGTGCAGGATTATAGGCGCCAAGTACAACAAGACGGAAAACAGCGTTGAGCGCGCAATGCAGAATGCAATTAACCGCGCGTGGGCTAACAGCGACATAAACGACCTTCTTGCAAACTATACCGCGAGAATCAAGTCTTCAAAGGGCATCCCCACCATCACCGAATTCATATTCTTCTATGCCCAGAAGCTCAACAACGAATTTTAAAACTGTTCAGTTAAAGGCATACCCGCCGCAAGCCTCACTTGCGACGGGTATTTTGCCCGAAAACGGCGGGTTTTGCTGTCGTTGTCCGCAACAGTCGGGTTATCGTTTACGGACATATGTATTCACCGCGCCCGTCCGCGGGCCGTACGGCATAAAAATTACATATTGAACAGGTATTTTTTAAGCCATTCCCAGAAATCTGCCCACATAGCCGCACCTCCTTTTAACGTTGTCTGACTGCATTTTAAAACAGCACCGGGAGGCGCTTTTTTAAACGATTTGCCGAACGGCGGCATTTTTTATCGAATATATGGATTTATACCTCTTCATACGCACGCTTATAAGGAATTTTGCCCTGTTTGTGTGCTGCACTTACATATACGCAAAACTTTCGCGCAATAAGATGAGACCCTGCGACGCCCTGGCCCTGCCCATAGCCGCAGTTTACGGTTCGCTCGTCTATTTTCTGGTGGAGTACGCAGAAATTCTGGTTCCCCTTTCACAGCTGATGGCGCTGTTTGCCTATGCTCTGGCAAGGTACCGCGGCGACACCTACCCCACTCTTCTTCTCAGCACAATAACCTGCGGGCTGGTCACGGTAATTTCAGTGCTGGCGATAATAGCCTCTATCCTGCCCGTGGCGATGCCAATATACCTGTTTACCGAGGAAGGAATCGTTCAGGACTGCATAATGCTCGGCGCGATAGGCGCGATAGAGATTATTCTGAGCTTGCTTCTGTTCAGAATAAAGCGGTTCAGGGCGGGAATTACGCCCGAAAAAGACGGCAACGTTGAACTTATGGTGCTTGCCGCGGCGGCGTGCATCTTCCTGAACACCCTGTTCAGTATGGGCAGTCCCGAGCAGTCGCCCGTGGAACTTATTATGATATTCATAGTATTCTGCGGTCTGGCGCTGATAATATGGTGGCGGAAACACATAACCGACAGGTACAGGCTGGGCGTTTACAGGCGCAACGCGGAAGTCGTTCAGCGGCAGATTGACGAATACAGCGACAAAAATTCGGCGCTTGCAAAGCAGAACGACGAACTTGCAAAGATAATTCACCGCGACAACAAGATGCTGGCCGCTATGGCGCTGGCGGTGAAAGACGCGCTTGAAAAGTACGGCGGCGAACAGAACAGGCAGCTGCTTGAACAAATCGACGCCCTGCTTGCGGAGAGGAACGCGCTTACAGAGGAGTATGCCGCCGCGGAAAACGAGCCTTACAAGACGGGCAACGCGGCCCTGGACACGGTGCTGAGGTACATAGCGAACAGGGCGGCAAACAGCGGCGCGGCGTTTGAAGTGAAATGCGGCGAAGGCGCTTTCGGCTCGCCCGCGAAAGACGAAAAATTTTTGAGCGACTGCTGTTCGGTGCTGTGCGATTTGGGCGAAAACGCCGCCTGCGCCGTTAAAAAAGGCGGAAAAATAAGCGCCGAACTCGGCACGTCGTACGGCGCCCCGTACATAGCCGTGTGCGATGACGCCCCTCCGTTTGACCTTAACGTGTTGAAGCTGATGGGCAAGAGGCGGGTGACGACGAGAAAGGCCGAAGGCGGCAGCGGCATAGGGCTTATGGCCGTGGCGGCGATAGCCGACAAACACAGGGCAAGTTTTGTTTTTGAAGAACACACAAAGGACAGGTATTTCAAACGGCTGCGCATAACCTTTGACGGGGCGGACAAAAAGCGCGTTATAACAGACCGCGAAGAGAGCGCTGCAATCTTTTCTGCGCGCGAAGGCTTTACCGTTGAACTTATGAAATGATTTAATGAAAATCAAACTTTGCGTTATTTTGTTATTTTTGAAATTAAAACTTGTTATTACACCAGAAAACGCAATATAAAACTTTATAAAAACAAAACAGTCGGCGCGCACATAATTGTGCGCGCCGACATTTTATAAGGAGAATTTATTTTACGGCAAATACCGGGAAAACATTAAGTTATCGCTTTTTTGCCGCGCAAAAGACATACGCGGCGCGGGTGCTTACTTTGAACAGTTTTTGCCCTGCCTGGGATAGAGGGGAAGTTCAAAGAAACCCGCACATACCTCCTGCGAATAATCCTGGGCAGGCGGGATTGCGCAGTAGCCGTAGCTGGGAAGAAGTATCTGCACGTCTACCGAAACCTTCAAAATTATGGTCACGCAGGCGTTTACCGTGAAGGTGTTCTCCCCTTCGTTGAACGTGCCCTCGGCGCACACGGCGCTCACTTCCGCCGTGATTTTATACGGCATTATCGAGGGCGCGGGAACGGACAGAAGAACGTCCTGCTTTACGGTAATTTCTGCCTGCGCGCTGCCTTCGGTGCCGTTCGCATCGGTATAGAGCACCTCTACGGGAATGGTCACGGTTGCCTGAACGCGGGCGCAGCCCGGCTTTTCGGTGAGTCTGTCAACCGAGAGCGCCGTCACGGTGCCTGCCGAAGTGATGGATTTTGCGCTTATGAACGTAAGCGGGTATGTAGGGTCCGCGGGCGTAAGGTCGGTGAGGGTGAGAGTGTAATTTTCAAGCTGAATCTGCTTGATGCAGGCATCGAAAATCTTTTGTGCCTGAATGCACACTTTTTCACACAATCCGTTAAGCGGGTTGCCGCTTATTGCGCCGGGACATTTATCCGACTGAAAATTGGAAAAAAATGACATTTTAACCTCCGTCTTTATTGTATGCGTCCGCCGCTTCCTGCTGTTCGGCTTTTGAACGGAACGTTTGAAGCGCGGCGCTTGCAGTCTGCCCGCCGCCAACAGCTTTGTATGCGCGGGCGCGGCAATTTTATAATGTATTATATGTTTTGCCGCGATTTTTATTTACTGCCTCTCCCGCTTCCTCTATGCCGCCTTATTTGCGCCGCGAGCGCAGCAAGGCTGTGCGCTATTTATCGGCCGGGATATACAGCACGCGGGTGGGATATACCGCCCCTCCGCCGTTTATTTCTTCAAGTTCGGCCTCGTCCGCGCAAAATTTCGCCGCGACGGAGCAAAAACTGTCGCCGACGCGCGCCGAATAGGCAAAACACTGCGTGCGCGGAATGATTATTATATCGCCTTCGGCGCAGTCCTGCACGGGGCAGCCGAAAACGCGCGAAATTTGCTCCGCGGTCTGGCCCCTCTTCACTCTGTAAAAATGCGGCCTTGCCAATTTAAGCTCGTACATCGCTATATTTTATGCAGAAGAGTGCGCAAAAGTTGCGCCGACGGGCAAAAAATTTTTTGCATACCGCCTTAAACAGCCGCGCGGCACACATAATCGGGGCGCGCAATTTGTAGAATATTGTTGATGAGTACAAACATTTACAAGACGACCGCACAGGTTACGTTCTTTTCCACGGTGGAAAAGACGCTGAGTTTTATATACCGCATAGTGCTTTCGCGCACGATTGGCGCCGAGGGGCTTGGCATCTACCAGATAGCCCTTTCGGTATTTTCGGTACTTCTTACAGCCGCTTCGAGCGGGGTGCCCGTGACCGTTTCGCGGCTGATTACAAAGCAGAACGCACTGGGCAACACGGCGGGAAAGTCTGCCGTGGTGACGGCGGGAATCGTGAGCACCCTTTTATTCACCGTGCCCGTGTGCGCGATAATTTTCGGCGGGCAGAAAATTTTCGGGCTGCTGTTTTCTGACGAACGGTGCCTGGAAGTTTTTCTGATAATACTGCCCGGACTTATACTCACTTCTGTATACTCGGTGATGAGGGGCGCGTTCTGGGGCGACAAGCTGTTTATGCCGTATTCGCTTATAGAGCTTGCCGAGGACGCGCTGATGGTGGGGCTTGGCTGTGCGCTGGTAGCGGGCGCCGCAAGCGCCGCCGACGGGGCGAGAAGGGCGGCGATTGCCGTGTTTATTTCCTACATATTTTCCTTTCTCGTATCGCTTTTCTGGTACTTCAAAAAGGGCGGCAGACTGGTAAACCCAAAAAACCAGTTGAAGCCGCTCTTATCCTCTTCCCTGCCCGTGACGGCGATGCGCACCTCGACCTCGCTGATGAATTCGCTTGTAGCCGTGCTTATGCCGATGCTGTTGGTTAAAATGTGCAAAATGACCGACAGCGAGGCCGTCAGCCTTTACGGAATTGCTGCGGGAATGGCCGTGCCCATACTGTTTATCCCCTCGTCGCTGATAGGCAGCATTGCTGTGGTGCTGGCGCCCGAACTTTCTGAAAATTTTTACAGAAACAGGACGGAGCGGCTGAAAGCCGACGTGGAAAAGTCGCTGAGGGCGGCTATGCTGATAGCGCTGGCGCTGATACCTCTGCTGTTTTCTTTGGGCGAAACGGTGGGCGAAGTGCTGTTTTCGAACGAGCTGAGCGGCGAAATAGTGCAGAACTGCTGCATAATTCTATTGCCGATGTGCCTTTCGATGATAACCAACACCGTGCTCAATTCGATGAACAGGGAAAAGGCGACGCTGGGATTTTACTTCTGCGGGGCGGCCGCAACATTGGTGTGCATTGCCGCGCTTACGCCCGTAATCGGAGTATATTCATACGTTGCGGGACTTGCGGCGAGCTTTGTGATATCTGCGGCGCTCAACCTGCGCCTTTTGAAAAAACTGTGCCCCGGAATGAAGATATGGGGCTACTTTATGCGCGGATTTGCCGCGTGCGCGATGTGCTGCGCCTTCGGCAGACTGCTTATGGGCATACTGCAAAACTATATGCCCGCAATCTGGTGTATGGTTGTTTGCGGGGTTCTGCTTGCCGCTTTCGGCGCGGCGACGTTCCTGCTGTTTAAAACGTATTCGTTGAAGCCCGCCGCAGAGTGGCTGAGGGCAAGGCGGGAAAAACGCAGGCATACCGTAAAAGCGCAGTACTCTTCTTCTACCGTTTCCGGTGCGGCGGAGAAACTGCAAAGATGACGTTTATTTAAGAGATTTCTCTACGCGCTCCCTTCGGTCACTTGGTCGAAATGACAGAAAACAACAAAAAGTACGGCGCGGGCAAAAAATGCCCGCGCCGCCCTTGCGGATAATTGTCCGCCCGACTAAAAACGACCCGTTCGGCGGGCAGGCGGCAACGCCGGTACAAGCAACTAACTGCCGCTCTTTTTATTGATAAGCCCGCGCATATCGTATACCTGTTTTGCGGCAAGGGCAATAAGAAACGCCCCGAACAGCCGCCTCAGCATATCGGAAGGGATATACGCCGCAAACGCGGCAGAGGCGGCCGAAAGAATTACGGCGGGCACGATTACGGGCAGGGCGCCGCGCGCGCGGACAAGGCCGTTGCCCGAATGTATTTTAAGGCTTAAAAGCGCCATAGGCAGAAAAGCTATCAGATTGGCCGTCTGTGCGGCGTGCTGTTCCACCCCGAGAAATATTGTAAGCGCGGGTATGAGTATTGTGCCGCCGCCCATTCCCATACCGCCCAGAAGCCCTGCCGCTAACGAGATTGACATCACTATTATAAAGCTCACGGCAACACCATCCTTATGCCCGCGGCGAGCATCACCGCGACGAAAATTACCTTTACAGCCGTAAGCGGCAGCCTGTTAAGAAACAGCGCTCCGAGCGCCCCGCCCGCCGTCA
>URMT01000055.1 GCA_900549005.1 uncultured Eubacteriales bacterium
GGCCCTCAAAAATCGGGGCAAGAGGGGCTGCCCCCTACAACCTCACGAAAAATTCCGTGCAGCGGCCTGCACGGAATTTTTGTGAACATCGTCTGGTGGACCTGCAGAGAGTTGCACTCTGGTCTTACGGGGTTTGCGCGAGCTTTCTACATACTTAGTCTGCCTTTAAACTTACTCCGCCCCTCCCGACAGACGGGGAGTGACGGCCGCATACCGTTTAAATTACAACACGATGCGCACGGCAGGGCGCATTATGCCGTTATCCGCCTGAATAACGCCCCGCGCGCCCGACGGAACTGCGCGAAGGACGGACTGCCAAATTTAGGCAGCGCAAGCTACTGCCGCCCTGTTTACAGGGAAGGCAACAACTTTGGAATCTTTTGATTCTGCGTTTAAATTTAAGTTTCCGTTTTTACAAAGACGAGCCTTTGGTATGCTTACATCGTCCTCTGCCCGCAATCGAAACTGTGTCAGGCCCGAAAGGCAGGGCGCCGTTTTTTATGCGCCCCTTTATGCGGAATATATTATACGCAAATCAAAGGCAAAAATCAAGCAAAATTTTAAAGGCGGCGTGCGCGCGCATTAAATTTGCGCGCGCACGCAAAATTTTTATTGACTTTTGCACGCAAATATTATAAAGTTAAAAGAAGATAAATAAAATGGTAAGTATGCCCTTTGCACACGGTGCGGCCACGCCCGCTTTGCCTTGCGGCGGTGAGGAAAGATGATATACACGGTTACGTTCAATCCTTCGCTGGATTATTACGTAAAAGTAAATAACCTTAAAAGCGGCATAGTGAACCGCACTTCAACCGAATACATAACTGTGGGCGGCAAGGGGCTGAACGTTTCGCTCGCCTTGAAAGAGCTGGGCGACCCTTCGTACGCGCTCGGCTTCGTTGCAGGCTTTACGGGCAGGGCGATAGACGAAAAGGTTTCGGCGCTCGGCCTTGAACACGAGTTTTTGGAAGTTGAAGGGCAGAGCCGCATAAACGTAAAAATTAAGAGCACCACCGAAACGGACATAAACGGCACGGGCGCACTGGTCACCGAAGACGACGTGGCGCGCCTTACCAAGCGGCTTAAAGCGCTTTTGAAGGACGGCGACTGGCTGATAATCTGCGGCAGCGTACCCCCTCCGCTCGACGACAAAACTTACGAAAATCTGCTTAAAAAGATAAAGACGGTAAAAAACATCAACGTTGTTGTGGACGCCTGCGGCGGACTTCTGACCAACACGCTGAAATACCGCCCCTTCCTTATAAAGCCGAACATATTTGAACTGAGCGAAATATTCGGACTGAAAACGCTGCCCAACACCAAAGAAATTGCCGCCTGCGCACGCACCCTTCAAAAACAGGGGGCGCGCAACGTTATAGTTTCGATGGGAAGCGACGGCGCCGTTATGGTTACCGAAACAGACCAGGCAATGTACGTGCGCGCGGCGCGCGGCCAGCTTGTGAACTCGGTAGGCGCGGGCGACAGTATGATTGCGGGCTTTATTCACGAATACCTTGCCTCCGGCAACTACTTTTCGGCGCTCAACTTTGCAACGGCGGCGGGAAGCGCGTGCGCCTTTACGCAGCACCTTGCCACCAGAGAACAGATTGAGTACATAGAGTCGCTGATGTTATGATACAAATATATTTCTGCGAAAAATCAGAGCGCGAGGCCGCCGTGCGGCTCGCGCTTAAAAATTATACGGGAAAAGAATGTACGCTTGCGCGCACAAAAGAGGGCAAGCCCTACGCTTTGGGCAACCCCGCTTATTTCAGCCTTTCGCACAGCGGCGGCGTGTGCGTGATTGCCGTATCGGACGAACCCGTGGGCACAGACGCCGAAGTGCCGACGGGGAAGATTCGCCCCGCAGTATTGCGCTCGTTCAGCGACAGAGAGCGGCGGGAAATAAACTCGGAGAGCGACTTTCTGCGCCACTGGACAGCGCGCGAAGCGTACGTTAAAATGCTGGGCGCGCGGCTGTGGGATATGTTGAAACATCTTGAATTTTATGGCGGCAGCCTTCTCGCGGGCGGCAGTCCCGTACCCGAAAAAATAACTTTTTTTTATGAGCGGGGTGCAATAATTGCGCTGTGCGCGAAGAATACCGAATTTGAAATCAAGGGACTTTTAAAAGTTTAAAATGCGCGCAGGAATTTGCCTTGGCGCGCGGCTTTTGGTATAATGCTTATATGATAAACTTTGTAATAGCTATGGACAGCGAAGCGGCGCCCGTGCTTGCCAATATGCAGGGCGTGCGCGAACAAAAAATTTGTGGCAAAAAGGTATACCTCGGCACAATCTGCGGCGAAGAGACGTGCGTGATTGTGTGCGGCGTGGGCAAGGTGAACGCCGCGTGCGGCGCTTTTCTTGCGGCCGACAGATTCGGCGCGGAGGCAATAATCAACGCAGGCGTCGCGGGCGCGCTTAACCAATCGATGCAGGTGGGCGCGATATATGCGATAAGCCACGCCTGCCAGTACGACTTTGACCTCGTTCAGTTAAACGGCACGCCAATAGGCACGCTCAACGAGTTTGAGGAGCGCTGGATACCCCTTGCCACGGCGGGGGACTACCCCCTTAAAAAGCTCGCCTCGGGCGACAGGTTCAACGACGACAGGCGCGACTTTTTGATGCTTACCGAAGACTTCGGCGCGGACATACGCGATATGGAGGGCGGTGCAATCGCGCAGGCGTGCGTACACGCGGGCATACCCTTCTACTCCTTCAAGGCCATATCAGACGTAGCGGGCAGCGGAAGCACCACAGAGCAGTACATTAAAAATACGGCGCTGTGCGCCGACAACTTAAAGCGCAGTATTTGCGGCATATATGCGGACGTACGCGCGGATTTAAACAAAAAATAACGGGCGCGGCGCCCTTTGAAAGGGAAAATATTATGGAGAGAATACCTTCGTTTTCAAAAAATCACGACCTTATAGAACCGGGGCTGTACGAGTGCGGCACAAGCCACGGCGTGACCACCTGGGATTTG
Organism: uncultured Eubacteriales bacterium; assembly: GCA_900549005.1. Taxonomy (GTDB): domain Bacteria; phylum Bacillota; class Clostridia; order Christensenellales; family Borkfalkiaceae; genus Coproplasma; species Coproplasma stercorigallinarum. The sequence goes on from URMT01000055.1 coordinate 2,993, forward strand.
CGCTTTAAAAAGCCCAACGCGGGCGATTACATAGAGCAGAAGGCGCTGCACACAATAGAGCACATAGGCGCAACAATACTGCGCAACGGCAAGCACAAGGACGGCATAATTTACTTCGGCCCGATGGGCTGCCGCACGGGCTTTTACCTGCTTACTTACGGCATATCCGCGGGCGAAGTGCTTGAAATGCTGAAAGACTGCTTTGATAAAGCGCAGCAGTTCACCGAAATTCCGGGCAGCAGGCGCGAGGAGTGCGGAAACTACCTGGAACACGACCTTGAAGGCGCAAAAAAGGAGTGCGCGGCTTACTTTGCCGTGTTGGAAAAAATATGATTGCGCTGGGAGGCGGCTGGGACGAGCTGTTGAAGCCGCTGTTTGAGGACGAGCGGTATAAAAAGATACGCGAATTTTTGAAGTACGAATACAGCCACTACATAGTCTACCCCGATATGTACGACCTGTATAACTGCTTCCGCTTCACCCCGCTGAACAAGCTGAAAGTTGTGATATTGGGGCAGGACCCCTACCACGAACCCGGCCAGGCGCACGGGCTGTGCTTTTCGGTAAAGCCGGGCGTACCCCTTCCCCCCTCGCTAAAAAATATCTACAAAGAGATTAAAGACGATTTGGGCATAACCGAGCCCGACTGCGGCGACCTTACCAAGTGGGCGCGCGAGGGCGTGCTGCTTTTAAACACTACCTTAACCGTGCGCGAGCACCTTGCGAACTCGCATTCAAAGTGCGGCTGGGCGTGGTTTACAGACAGCGTTGTCGAGCTTATATCCCAGAACACGCAGAACACGGTGTTCATTCTGTGGGGCGGCAACGCGCGCTCGAAGCGGGCGCTGATAGACAGAGGCAGGCACCTCGTTTTAGAAAGCGCACACCCTTCCCCCCTTTCGGCGTACAACGGCTTTTTCGGAAGCAAGTGCTTTTCAAAGTGCAACGCCTACCTTACCTCCCACGGCAAGCAGCCGATAGACTGGGATTTGAACGGTAAATAAACAGATTGGGGTTTGAAAGGCAAGCAATCTGCGGCGCAAATAGTTTGACGATACTGTATTGCCCCCGCAATATGCCGCAGACAACGCAGGTTATGCGGCCGCTTTAAACCTTTGAAAAAGGACGGTTTTTTATATGAAATATATAGTAGTTTTAGGCGACGGAATGGCCGACCGGAAAATAGAAAGTCTGGGCGGCAAGACCTGCCTTGAATATGCGCGCACGCCCAACATCGACAGACTTGCGCCGCTTTCGGAAGAGGGAATGTTCCGCACGGTTCCCGAAGGGTTTAAGCCGGGAAGCGACGTGGCGAATATGTCGGTAATGGGGTTTAACCCGAAAAAGTATTACACGGGGCGTTCGCCCCTGGAAGCCGTGGCAATGGGCATCGGGCTGAAAGATACCGACGTTACCCTGCGCGCCAACCTTGTAACCCTTGCGGGCGACGGGGCTTACGAAGAAAAGACGATGGCCGACTATTCTGCGGGCGAAATAACCACGAAAGAGGCAAGAGAGCTGATAGAATACCTTAAAAAGGAGCTGGACGGCGACGGTTTTACCCTGTACCCCGGTATTTCGTACAGGCACTGCCTTGTCGCGGAAAACGGGGTGACGGGGCACGAACTTACGCCCCCGCACGACATATCGGACAAAAAAATCACCGATTACCTTCCCAAGGGCAGGTGTGCGGACAGGTACCTTGCCCTTATGAAGAGGAGCTATGAACTGCTGAAAGACCACCCCGTGAACGTTGCCAGGGTAAGGGCGGGCAAGAACCCCGCGAACAGCCTGTGGCTGTGGGGCGAGGGCACGAAGCCTATGCTTGAAAACTTTACCCAAAAGACGGGATTGAAGGGCGGCGTTATTTCGGCGGTGGACCTGGTAAAGGGAATATCCATACTCGCGGGAATGAAGTTCATACCCGTTGAGGGTGCCACGGGCAACTACGACACCAACTTCAAGGCCAAGGCCGAAGCGGCCGCCGACGCGCTTATTTGCGGCGGACTGGACTATGTGTACATACATATGGAGGCGCCCGACGAATGCGGACACCACGGCGACGTTGAACACAAAGTATTTTCGATAGAGCAGATAGACGGGCTGGTGGTTAAGACGCTGACGGAGAGGTTGAAGGCGGCGGGCGAGGATTTCTGTATGCTGATATGCCCCGACCACCCCACTCCCTGCGCGATAAAGACGCACATTTCAGACCCCGTCCCCTACCTGTTGTATTGCAGTAAAACAAACCTTTTTAACGGAGCAAAGAGATACACCGAGGACGAGGCCGCAGCAACGGGCAAGTTCATCTCCGAGGGCTACACCCTTATAGACAGAATGTTGGCAATAAAATAATTTGCCTTATTAAAGCGCCCGCCTGCAACGCATTTAAAAAAAGGCGGCACATATGCACCGTTTAACGCCGTTTAAGAACAGGCGCGCCTTGTCATTTCGCGTGCGCGAGCGCATAGTGTGCTGCCTTGACGAAGGCTTCCGCTTGCGGAAAACGGAAGTCACATTTCAGAGCCGTTACTACTCCCACTGTCCTATTGAGCGTAGTCGAAATATCTCTTAGCCACAGGCTACGGTCGATGAGATTTCTCGACTACGCTCGAAATGACATTAAAGGTAATAATTTGAAATTTATCTGCCGTTTCCCGCAGGCGGCAAAATGCAAAAAATAAAATGCAATAAAAAAATTGAAGCGCCCGCGCGGCAAAAGCAGCGCGGGCGCTATATTTTACGTCATAAAAATTTAAGGTAGCCCTTTTACGTAATAAGAATTTGAAGCAATCATTTTACGGCACGGCCGTTTTTTTGGCGGGCCTTAAAATGTTCAGCCGTCCTGCCTTTCGGTTGCCGACTTCCACAAAACGGCCACCGCGCCGGGGCCGACGTGCGAACCGATTACGGGGCCCATTATGCTTACGTCGGGTCTGAAACCGACCTTCGCCTCTATCATCGAGGCAAGTTCGTTGGCCTCGTTTTCGGCGTCGGTATGTACCACCCAAATCAGCTCGTTTTCCTTTACGGGCGGGAATTTTTCCATCTTGTCGAGCGCGTAGGCAAAGGCGCGGCGCATTCCGCGCACCTTGTCTATCACGTTGAGCTTGCCCTCCTTTGAAAAGGAGAGTATGGGCTTTATGCCCAGCATAGTGCCCGCAATCGCCGAAAGGGACGAAACCCTGCCGCCGCGCTTTAAATAATACAGGTCGTTTACGGCAATCATATACTGTATTTTAAGGCGCAGTCCCTTTACGTATTCCGCCGTCTCGGCGGCAGACCTTCCCTCGTCCCTCATTCTGAGCGCCTCTTTAACGAGAGCACCCTGGCCTATGGTGGCGGAGAGAGAGTCTATCGCATACACGTTGAACTTCGGAAAGCTCTTTTTAACTTCGGCCGCGGCCTTTTCGGCAACGGTGACCGTGGGCGAAAGACCGCTGGATATGGTGAAATGAACGACGTCTTCGGCCCCCTCTTCGGCAAGGCGGGTAAAGTGCGAAAGGTGGCTTTCGTAGTTGAGCATAGAGGTACGGGAAAGACTGCCCGAGCGCAGTTTGTTATAAAAATCGACGTACTGCGAATACTCGGTAAAATTATCCAACCCGCTTATAATGTTCCCGCCCTTATCCTCCATTGTGTAGGTAAGACTTACGAACTTGATGTCGTGTTCCTTTACGAACGAGGCATACAAATCGCAAGTGGAATCTGTTGAAAGTGTAAATTTTTTATCCATAAAACCCCAAATAAAAAAACCGTGCCGCAAAACTGTGGAGCGCGGCGGATTACCGGTATATTGCACTCCCGCACGCGGCATTTTATTCATTATAACCTATTTTTCGGGCAATTGCAACAAAAGGCGCAATCTATTTTTTCCGCCGTCGCTGCCGCCCGTATGCTCCCGCCTTTTTATGGCGGTTTGCAAACAATTTTTACGTACACACGGCGACTGCCCTGCCCGCAACGCGCCGCACACGCCCGCGGCAATGACCGCCCTTTTATTCAAGTTCAAACCACATAAAGTCGCAGGCGCCCTCGCCGTTATACCTGAAATAAAGCGCATACACGCCCTGCGGTTCTTTGAACGGCGCGCTGAAAACGCGCGCTTCACCCTCACACAGCACGCCGACGCGGGCAAGCTCGGCCCTGCCGTCGCTTACAATAAATTCGCCGCAGGCGCAGCCGCGCACTTCCATACTGATTTTATGCGCGCCCGCGGGCTTAAAATACTTAAAACCGCACACCGCACCTTCTTTTATGTTGGCGATATGCGCGTTTGCCTCCGTTTCGCCGTCGGCGCCGTCCTGGGTGAAGTAAGGATGAACGCCGCCTTTCGGGATATCCCCGCGCATAGTTCCCTGCCCGCTTTTAAGGATGCAGGCTATGTAGGCCGGATACCTGCCCGCGCCTTCGAGCGGGCCGCCGTTTAAACCGCAGCTCGTCATCTCGACCTGCGGAATTTTTCCGTCTTTTTCCACCTCTATGCGCTCGGCACACGCGCGGCGCGAAAAACTGTTGCCGTTCGTATGGCGGTGATAAAATACGTACCACCTGCCGCCTATCTTTTCCACCGAACCGTGGTTGTTGCCGATGTAACCGTTGCAATTATTTTCGTCGGTGATGCCGAAAAGGCCTATGTCGCCGTTGGAAATAATGGTGCCGCCGAAGCGAAAAGGGCCTTCGGGCCTTTCCGCCAGGGCGTAACACAGTTCGTGCCCGTAGTATGACGACCATATGAAGCAGTACCTGCCCTCCACCTTGCGGATTGACGCCGCCTCGAAAAATTCGTGCCCTTCAAAGCCCGTCCCCGCCGAATTTGAGAACGAGGGAACAATCGGTATGCCTTCGCCGCGGATGGTGAGCATATCACTTTCCAACCTGTATACCCAGGCGTGAGTGTAAGTTTTGGGCACCTCCATAAGGTGGCGGGGCGGGTATGGGCAATAGCCCATATACAGCCGCACCTCGTCACCCTCGCACAGCACCGCGGGGTCGAAGGCGTACGGTTCGCCCGCGCGCGAAGAAAGCACGTGCCCGTCGGGAAAATGCACGTGGCCGTAAAACTGATATCTGCCGGCAGGGGTGTCGCACACGGCGACAGATATTACGCTGACAAAGTCGAGCGCGTAATACAGATAGTATCTGCCGTCGGGTCCTCTGCACACGTCGGGCGCGAACAGCGCGTGGCTGCCGTCTGCGTTGAGCGGGTCCTGCGTGCGCCTGTAAATTACACCCTCGAAGCGCCAGCTCTTCAAATCATCGGTCGGGGCAGACCAGCACACATAATCGTTCATACAGAAGCTGTCTCCGCCGAACCTGTCGTGACTGCCGAAGAGGTATACCCTGTCGCCAAACACGTGCGGCTCGCCGTCGGGTATGTATTCGTAAGACGGCAAAAAGGGATTGTAAATCTGTTTCATATTTTTACCAAATTATATTTGCAAAATATTGCAATTTTAACAAGTTTTAATTGAATTGTTATAATTATTCAAATATTTGCACGCCTGGCGTCCAATTGAATTATACTCTGTGTTGAATCAAATTTCAATACCAGAGGGCGATTAACTTTTATTTTTTGCGCGTTTTGCACTAAAACGGCTATTATTTACAGGGCGGCGCGATTGACAACGCGCGCCCGCGCGCGTATAATTGAGCTATGATAAATATAAATAAAAAAGCAGCTTCGGTATGCGCAAAGGCGTTTGCCGCGGTGATGCTTGCCGCGGCGCTGGTACTCACCTTTACGCTGTCGGATTATTACATATTCAACAGAATAGCCGAGTTCGGCGCCTTTGCCGCAGTGCAGTGGATAAAAAAGGCGGGGCTGCTGCTTGTTGCGGGAGCGGTATTCTTCGGCAACAGGCGGTGCGCCGACAGCGCAAGGTACATAATTCCCGTCGCGGTGATAATATCTTTCTGCACGTTCGGCTCCTTCTTCGACGTTACAAAACCCGCCGATTCTTCCGCGCAGGAGATTTACAACTCGATAAACCTGTTTATGCCAAAGGCCGCGCATATGGCGCTGTTCTTTACAGAGGGCACCTGTATGCTTGCCGCGTGTGCGTTGCTGTTTTTTGAATACGGCTTTGCCGTGCGGGCAGACAGCTTTATATACTTCGCCGCCGCAATAATCGCCGCGGTGCCGCTGAACGTGTTTGAAAACTTTTTCGACATAACGCTCATACCGCAAAACAGCTTTCTTCGGTTCAGAAACTTCACCGTGTGGCACTTTGTTGCCATTGCCGCGCTTGCGGGCGCAACAATCGGGGGTTATTACTTTTTAAAGAACAAGCCGAAAGACGAGCAATACCGCTGGCTGTGCGCCGCGGCGGGTGCGCTTTTGTTGCAGTACCACAGCAAAGACAGTATGGTTATGGGCGACGGGTATAACGTGTACCACACTGTTTTTGCGTGCATTCCGCTGTTTATATGTAATATAGGAGTATATATCTCCTCCCTCTCGGTATTTCTGAAAAAGAAGGTACTCTACGCAACGTCGTTCTTCGTGCACGCGGGCGGAGCAATCTCCGTATTCGTATACTTCGGCAAAGACAGTATGTCGAACTACGGAATATTTTGCAGTTACTCCATTCTGTACTTCTGCTTCACGCACATATTCCTGTTTATGCTGTGCGTGCTTCCTTCCGCACTCGGAATGTACAGATTCAGAATAAAAGACTGCATTGTGCCGCTTGTATACTATTTTTGCGTAATAGTAATCGCCAGCATTGCAAGCGCGGCGGTCACGGGCTTTTCCATAAGGCTGGGGCTGGAAGGCGACGATATTATAATGCCCAACTATGCGTTCACGCAGATAAATCCCCTGCCGTTCGAAGTGCCGCCCGTAATCGTGCTGAATTTGTGGGGCTACGAAATCAACGTGCTGTACGTACTTGGACTGTATGCGGCATATGTGGCCATCTTTTTCGCGTTCTACGGCTTTTACAGATTATTTCTGTTTGCGCGTATGCGCGTGCTTAATAAGTATGCGGCAAAGGGCGAGAGGCAGCCCGCCCGGCAGGAGGAGCGCGCCGACGACGAGGCCGCGGCCACACTGTTCCCCGACGAAGAAATGAACGACGCGCCGACAGGCGGCGAACAAAAAAATGACGATTGAGGCGGCAATATGCCGCAACCAATTAAGGCCGACGTACCTTTTGAATAAAACATTCAAAGGCGCGCGGCGACTGAAAAATAACCACAACGCTTTTACGCGCGATAAAATTACGGGAGTACTGTATATGGAAATCGTAAAGAATAAGCTGAACGAAAATTTTATAAATTACCGCATAGCGCACAGGGGTCTGCACAGCGACGGCGTGTGCGAAAACTCACTCGAAGCGTTCAGGCGGGCGATTGAAGCGGGATACGGCATAGAGCTGGACGTGCACCTTACGGCCGACGGCAAGCTGTGCGTGATACACGACTGTTACCTTTCGCGGATGACGGGAAAACCGGGCGTTGCAGAGCAGCTTACTTCGGAAGAACTCAAAGAATACAAGCTGAAAGACGGACAGCATATTCCTATGCTGCCCGAGGTTTTAGAGCTTGTTGCAGGGCGCGTGCCCATACTTATAGAGTTGAAATTCAGGCGCAGGTTCAACGAGGCGCAGGCCGACGAACTTTTGCGCGAGCTTGAAAATTATGCGTATAAAGATATGGTCGCCCTGCAATCGTTCCACCCCCTGGCGGTGAAATATTTAAAGGAACACACCGCCGAATACCCCGTGGGATATCTGTGCTCTTACAGGCTGATTAGGAAGAAGCGCAGTTTTTTGAACTATATGCTGCGCACGCTGAAATTTTACAGGTATATGCACGCCGACTTTATATCGTACGACATCACCTACCTTCCTAACAGATACGTGGCAAAAAAGAAAAAGCGGGGCTCAGGGTGCTGCAGTGCTGGACGGTGACGGGGCGGGGCGCGGGACGGGCATCGAGGCCGCCGTCGACGACATGGAACCGGGGGCGCTCGTAGGTGGCGGCGACGGCGAGGTTGCCCTCGACCATGGTGCATGCGTTCATCTGTATCTCCCTTCGTCGAACTGACGACTGTAGGTATACCTTCCCGCGTGGACAAAAACCGACTGGCGCAAGAACGGGTGTTCGTAT
>URMT01000056.1 GCA_900549005.1 uncultured Eubacteriales bacterium
TTTGCCGCGCGCCTTTAAAAAAGGCGCGCGGCAAATGCTTTGCAGGGACAAAGATTAGTGATATAATGTACTTATGAAAAAAAGTCTGCTAAAAAAACTCAATTCGGCCCCCACGGCGGAGGGCGTTGAAAGGGCCGTGCTGGCCGCGGGATATGCGCCGTTTGAAGAGGGCGACATAGAGGGCCTTACGCTGATGACGATATTCAAGGCGAAAGAGAGGCACACGGCAAGGCGGAAAAAAGAGGACGGCTTTTACGTAAAGTTGCAGTCCTTCACCTCGCCCGAAGGCGCCGAAGATTGCGACTTTGTGGCCCTGAGCAAAGATATAAAGCGGGCAAAGCGCGGCGAGGACGGCAAAAAGTTCGAGCCCGTTGAATGCAGAATTTATGCAAAACGCGGCCTTTAAATAAAATTACTGCGAACGGGGCGGCAGATTGAATTTCAATCTGCCGCCCCTGTTTTTTGTAATTACCCGGCATATATGCCGCAACGAGCGGCATTTTGCGCGCTTTTAATATTACTTATATATGCTCTTATGCTCTGCGCGTACGCCGCGACTTTAAATTTTGAAAGCTATTAAATCTTGCAGATATTTTTAAGCACGCGTTCGGTCGGCAGAAGGCTTTCGAAATACACTTTGCAATACTTTTTCAGCTCGTCCTGGTCGTTGCCGCCGCCGATATCCTTTACGCCCGCCACGTTGAAGCCCGCCGCTGCGGCAGTGCGCGCGGCGTGAGGGGAATCTTCAAACACCCAGCTTTTTGCCTTACGGGCGCCCATAAGGCGCAGAGCCGCCTCGTACACGTCGGCGCCGTCGCGCTTGCCCACGCCCACCTCCGAACAGGTGAAAATACCCATAAAGTACTTATCCATATTCAGCCGCCTGAGGCCACCCTCCACCAGATACCTGTCGGTTGCCGTGGCAATAGTCATAGGAACGCCGCGCCTTTTAAGCTCTTCAAGCAGCTCTACCGCCCCCTCTTTGGGCTGTATGTAAGAAAAATACGCCTCCTCCATCACTCCGTTTATGCCGCGCACAATCTCCTCCGCGGGAATATCGATGGAATACAGCTGCTTTACGTATTGCGCCGCGCCCAGGCTTGTCATAGTAAGAATTTTTGCCGCCATATCGGGCTGCGCCTCTATTCCGAGTTTTTTGAGGTAGACCACGCCCGCGCCGCGCCATATGCCCATAGAGTCTAAAAGCGTGCCGTCGAGGTCGAAAACAATACCGTCCATACACCTTTCCTTTTCAGTCAAATTGCCGTTTGTTGCGCCATATGTGCGGGGCAAATGCAAAAACCTGCGCTCGCGCGCCGCAAAAGGGCAATTATAAAATAACTTTTTTCTGCCATATAATTTTACCTTATTTGCGTGCACATTTACAAGCAAACTAAGGTAAAAATATCGTAAAATTTCAGCGGCGGCACGCGCAGAAAGCGCGTGCCGCCGCCTTTTTTCGGGCGCATTGACCTGCGCCCGATATTTTAAAAAAGATATCAATAATCGTCCAGCCCGAGAAGATAGTCTGCCGAAACCTGAAAATATCTGCAAATTCTTACTATCAGCTCGGTGCTCAAATCAAGACTCTCCCTCTCGTACTTGCTTAAACTCTTCTGCGAAATATTCAGTTTTTCTGCAAGTTGTTTTTGGGTGAGCCCTTTTTCGCAACGCAGTTCACGCAGTCTTTCGCCGTACACGCCCAAGCCCTCCCGCGATTTCTTCTATGCCGCGTTTTTCAGCGCACGGCGGTGCGCTCTGCGTTCCTCGACTTGATTGCGTCCCAGAGTTTGCCGTATTCGGCGACGAGGAGGGGCACCAATGAAAAGGCTATAACTATAAGCCACTGCTGCCAGCCGAGGGCACCGAGGCCGAGCGCCGAGGCTACGTGCGGCACAGCCGCCACCACCGCGAACAGCGCCAGCATAACTCCGCAGCTTATATACAGCTGGGGGTTATCCTTTATGCGGTACTTATACAGCATACTGCGGCTGCGCACCGTTAAGACGTGGAGTATGGACGTCCAGCCCGTAATGAGGAACGCCATAGTCCTGCCCGCTTCGAGCGAGGGCGAGGCATCTCCGAACTGTACGTGTGTACCGATGTAATAACCCGCCAGAGTTACTATGGCAAACACGAATATCTGCTGGATAATCACTTCCATAAGCCCGCCGCCGAAGAAACTTTCGTTACGGGAAATGGGCTTTCGCTTCATTATGCGCTTATCCGACTCCTCTTTGGCGAGCGCAAGCCCGGGTATGCCGTCGCCCAGCACGTTGATAATGAGCAGCATAAGCGGCGTTAAGGGCAGTTCCCAGCCCATAAACTGCGCGAACAGCATAACGAGTATTTCCGATATGTTGCACACGAGCAAAAAGTATACAAGTTTGCGTATGTTCGAGAATATGTTCCTGCCCTCGGCGACGGCCTCGATTATGGTAGAGAACTTGTCGTCGGTGAGAATCATCTTGGCCGCGCTCTTGGAAACTTCGGTGCCGTTTATGCCCATCGCAACGCCCACGTCGGCGGCCTTCAACGCGGGTGCGTCGTTCACGCCGTCGCCCGTCATTGCAACTACTTCGCCGCGCGACTGCCAGGCCTTTACTATGCGAATCTTATCCTCGGGGCTCACGCGCGCGTATACCGAATAGAATTCCACGCTGTCGGCAAGCTCTTCGTCTGAAAGGGCAGAGAGCTCCTGCCCCGTAATTACGCCCTCGTTTGCGGCGATTATGCCCAGCTCTCTCGCGATTGCGCCCGCGGTTGCGGCGTGGTCGCCCGTTATCATAACGGTGCGTATGCCCGCCGCCTTGGCCTTTGCTATCGCAGCCGCGGCCTCGGGACGGGGCGGGTCGATTATGCCAACAAACCCGCCAAACGTCAGCCCGCTCTCAACATCGGCAATGTCGGCGGGAAGGCGGTCAATCTTCTTGGAGGCGAGCGCGATTACCCTGAGCGCGTCCTTTGCGAACCCGTCGTGCACGCGTTCGAGTTCGTACATATAGTTTCTGTCCGAGCGGTCGAAGGGCAGCCTGTCGAACGCGCCCTTGGTGAGGACGAGGTAGCCGTCTTCCAGCTCTATGACGTTTGTCATCATCTTGCGCGCCGACGAGAAAGGTATTTCCGCCACCTTCTTGTAGCGCGAGCCTAAATTCTGGTAATCTATGCCCTTTTCCATTGCGAGGCGGACTATCGCCGTCTCGGTAGGGTCGCCCATAATCTTTTGGTTGCCCTCGTCGTCGGTGCCTACCGTCGCCGCGCACGCAAGGCAGAGATTTAAAAGAAATTCGTTCTGCCCTTCGGAAAACTGCCCGCTTTCGGCGACGGGCTCGCCGCCGTACACCCACAGCCTCTTCACAGTCATCTTGTTCATAGTGAGCGTGCCCGTCTTGTCGGAGCATATGACCGAGGTACTGCCGAGCGTTTCAACGGCCTGCATCTGCCGCACGAGCGCGTTTTTGGTTGCCATCTTCTTTGCGCCGTAAGAGAGAATGAGGGTGACGATGAGCGCAAGCGTTTCGGGCACGGCCGCCACGGCGAGCGTGATTGCCACGAGGAGCATATCCATTATGCCCTGACCCTGTATAAGGCCCGTGACGAAGAGCACCACGGCTGACATTACCGCTATGCCCGATATTACCTTGCCCACCTTGTCGAGGCGCACCTGCAAGGTGGTCTTTTTATTCTTTGTATCGGTTAAAAAACGGGCAATTTTGCCCATTTCGGTATTCATACCCGTGGCGGTGACAACGGCGGCGGCGCCCGCCGTTACAAGACAGCCCGAGTATACGCAGTTGGCCCTGTCGCCCAGCGGGGCCTCTTCCGAAAAAGTTGCCGAGGCGTCCTTTTCTGCGGGAACGCTCTCGCCCGTGAGCGAAGATTCGTCGGCGGCAAGGCTTTCAGAACGGATGAGGCGCGCGTCGGCGGGCACCAAATCGCCCGTCTTCAACATAACCAAATCGCCCGGCACCAGCTCGGCGGGGTCGGCCTCGCGCACGCTTCCGCCGCGCACGACGCGGCATACGGGCGAAGACAGCGACGACAGCGCTTCGAGCGCGTTTTCGGCACTGCGCTCCTGCGTGACAGCGAGTATGACGTTCATAACTATGATTGCGAACACCACGAGCGGCTCTATAAGGCTGTGAACGCCCTCCCATTCGATAATCGACATAGTAAGGCTTAAAATGCCCGCGATAATAAGTATTATTGTAGATACGTCTTTGAGCTGGGCCAATATTTGCTTTAAAAGGCCCGTCTTTTTCTGTTTTTCAAAGGCGTTTGCGCCGTAAATTCCCCTGCGCCGCGCGGCCTCTTCGTCCGTAAGGCCGAAAATGGGGTCGGCTTCGTAGGTCTTTGCCACCTCTTCGGCAGACATAAGGTAGGCCTTTGCCGCCGTCTGCACAGCGTTTTGCGTGGCACTTTTTTCGGCTTCCTGCCCGATTGACCCCCCAATATCCCCGATTGAACGGGGCGACTGTTCTGCCTGCGCAGGCGAAACGCGCTGATTTTCTCCGCTATCGGGCGGCCCGGGAGTTCTTTTTTCTTCTTCCATTTTTACGCTCCTTGCCGTTATTTTGCGGAATTTTAATTAAAAACAATAAAGTAAATAAAAAATATTCCGCATATATTATACAATATCCTGTGTGAAAATTCAATGGCGAACGTGAAAAAAGCCCCGGTAAAATGTTTTGCAAACAATACCGGGGCATAAATTTTATTCAATTTGCGGCTTTAATTGCGGCATATATGCAGGGCAATTTCACATTTCATCTTTTTTGCAACACTACCATAGTCTCGACGTGCTTTGTCTGGGGGAACATATCGTAGGGCTGTATGTACGATATGCGATAGGCGCTAGTTGAGGCATAGTCGGGGGTCTTTTTTAAAACGCCGCCCTCATCTTTGAGCGAGCCGAGAAGAAGCCCTAAGTCGCGCGCAAGCGTTGCGGGGTTGCAGGACACGAGTATGACTTTATCTGCCCCGCAGCCTTTTATCGCCTCGGTGACGGAACGCTCCATACCCTTTCTGGGCGGGTCGCACACGATTACCCTGTTCATTCCGCGGGTGCGCGCAAACACGCCCGCAAGCTCGCCTTCGACCGTGCCGCATACGTTGAACATCTGCCCCGAGAGGCCGTTCAGCTCCATCAGCTCATCGGCACAGGCAGAGGCCTCCTGCACTACCTCTATTCCGTACGCTGCGCCGCAGGCGCGCGCAAGAAGGGCGGTGAGCATTCCGCCGCCGCTGTATAAATCTATCGCCACGTTGCCGCTCCCGGCCGCCTCGCGCACAATCGCCGAATACAGCTCGGAGCGCACTCCGTCGTTAACCTGCAAAAAGGTGTTGGCGCCCGCGCGGAATTTTATGCCCATATCTTCGGCCTCGAAAAAACCGTCGCCGCTCACCGTGTGCCACTCTTTGCCGAACACGGCGTTGCCCGTGGAGGAATTGACGTTTAAAAGAAGGGTGACTTCGCCCAGCGCACCCGAAAGCAACCGCGCAAGCGGAGCGCAGTCCACGTACTTAGCTGCGACGAGCGCCGCTATGAACCTGCCGCCCACCTCGCGCACGGCAATTCTGCGGAGGTCGCCTTTACGGGTGGTCTCGTCGTACCCAGAAAGGCCGCAGTTTTGCATAAATTCTTTGACGGCCGATATTACGGCGGCACACCAGGGGGCCTGGATGGGGCAGTCGTCCGCGCATACTATGCGGTGACTGCGCGGGGCGTAAAAGCCGATTGCCGCACTGCCGCCCTCGCCCGCACCTATCGGAAGCACCAGCTTGTTGCGGTAGCGGTATTGCAGGCTGCTGCCGATGGCAGGGCGCATGTCGCAGTCTATGCCCGCAATTTTTTTGAGCGTGTTCTTTACCAGGCCCGTTTTCAGCTCCCTTTGCGCCGCGTAAGACATATGCTGCAACTGGCAGCCGCCGCACCTGCCGAACACGGGGCAGAGAGGAACGACGCGCACGGGCGAAGGCGAGAGCACGCGCAGAAGTTTGCCGTATGCCACGCCGCCCTTTACCGAAAGTATTTTTATTTCAGCCTCTTCGCCCTCTATCGCGCCGGGGACGAACACGGGCGTGCCGCTATGAACGAACACCGCCTCACCATCGCTGCCATAGCCGCCCGCGACGGCAGTTATAATATCGTTTTTCTGCATAAATAAAAAAGCCGCCCTCCGCGGCACCGCCGCGGAGGGCGGCGCCTTAAATTACCCTTTTAAACCCGTTAATTCGGGCATATTGCCGCCGCAATCAAGTAAAAAAATTTATTTCTTTATCCTGTATACCAGCATATTTATCCAAATCTGCACTTTGAACATAAGATAGTCGTACAACCACAAAAACAGCGAGCCCGCGACGAGAATGATTATCCACACGTAATCGTTTATGGTCTGCCAGAAAGTGCTGGCATTGAGCCCCATAAAGCTGCCGAGCGCATAATACATTACAAATAACATAGCATCGAACCACACCATCTTTACGACGAGCGCAATCCACCTGTTTACACTGTATTTAAGTTGCAGAGAATTAGCCAGCGGGTGAAGTCCGAAAAACATTACGAACGGGATAAACTCCCACCATCTGCCCACGAGACCGCCCACGAGCAATGCGAGAATTACCGTGGCGACATAGGCAAGCACATCCATAACGTAAAACTGCTTTGAAAGAGGCACCATAAGCGCCACCTGTGCGACTATATATGCAGTAGCAAGTATCCAATATACGTAATACCCGAGCAGAAGCGCCGCAAACGCCGCGCCGCACGATATCCCCGCGAGCGCTATCTGGAAAGAGCGCGAATACTTGCGCCTGTCCTTTTGCGGCAACGGCTTTTGCCAGAGCACAAAGTGCCGCTTTTTGCCGCGCTCCGCGCCTGCACCTTCCCGTTCTTCGCCCGAATGGTTTGAAGCGCTTTCTACGCCACCGGCTTCAAAAAAGCCGTCGTCTGCGGGGGAATTGCCTGTATCTGATTGCGCGGCACCGCCCTTTTTAGCGGCGTCTGTCTGTTTTTCTGCATTTTGCCCGTCAGGCATTTCGCCCTGTTTTGCGCCGTTATTTGCGGCATAGTAGGGGGTGTTTTGCCCTTCGGGGGAAGATATCGACTCTTCCTTATCGCGGGTTTCCCCGCGCATTTTTTTATCTTCGTCCATAGCCTACCTTAACGCCGCGCGCCGCAAGATAAAAAAATCAGCGGCAGCAGTTGCACAGCATATTGAGGCACATATTGAGCGCGCAGCACTGTATGCACGACGAACAGAAGCTGCCGCCGAGCTGTTCGTCGCCCGAGGGCTGCATAGTCTGCCCTTCGTATACGCCCTGCTGTCCGCCCTGGGGAGCCTGCGCCTGCTGTGCGTTACTCCTAAGCCTGTCGTTTAATTTGCGGTACGTTTCCTTATACTTTTCGTTGTCGGGTTCGAGCTGCATAGCGATTTCGAGCTGTTTTTTGCTCTCGTTCATCCAGCTCTTTTTATAGAACACCACGCTCTGCAAATAATGCCAGCGCGCGCCGCGCTCGTTGAACGAGTCGAGCACCCTCTGCGCCTCCTGGATATCGCCCGAGCGGATGAGTTCTTCAACCCTTTCGAACGAGGTGCCGCCGTTTTCGGAATTGGATTCGGCAAGCTCGCTCATAATTTCGGCATAGGCCGTATCCAGCCTGGTGAGCATACGCGCCGCCTCGTTGCCCTCTTCGCCGTCTTTGAAGCGGTCTTCGAGGTACTTTGCGCGCAACTTTGAATACGCGTCTTTGATTTCTTCTTCGGTAGCGCCTTCCGAAAGGCCCAAAAGTTCAAGATTGGACTTCTTCATTTTTTTCTGATTTTCTCCCGCAGGACCCCGTGCCGTACATCACCGCGCGCGTCTTTAAAGGTATTCCGCGCAGAATGATGTTATCGGTGAGGTCGTGATTGAATTTGAATTTTATGTTGTAAAGGTGCGAACGCATATCGGCAAACAGGCTGTCGAATATGAACACGAGCTCGCCCTCGCCCTTTTTGAGCGCCTCTTTCTTTGTCTTTTCGCCGTAATTTAAGTGCAGTACGTTGTACCTGCCCTTTTTTACGTCCTTGTCGTAGTCGTCGAGCGCGTCTATGAGGTATACCCACTTGCCTATCGCGTAGCTCAGCCCTTCGGTGTGCTCGTTGGAATGTTCGCCGAGAACTTCGGCAGAGAGCTGCCTCATCATCTGCGCCGTGGGTTCGCACGCCATATCTATGCTCGTGCAGCTCTGCTTTTCGAGCTCGGCCTGCGCCCTCATCTGTTCGCTTACGATATCCACCACGTTAGGGTATTTTTTTAAGGCGCGCTTATAGCCCTTGTTATATAAAAACCTGAGCGCGCCGCGCTTGTCGCCGTCGGCCTTGTCGTCGGTGAGTTTATAGTAGGCGAGCACGGTGTTCACGCAGGCTAAAAGCCTGGTTACGTCGTCCGTCTCGGTCATAGGGCGGCGGCGTATGGGGTGAACGGGGCACCTCCGCCTTACTATTTTTACGTCCTCGCCGCGGATATTGTGCACGAGCGCAGACATAAAAGCCATATCGTAGGTGAGCGCCGTGCGCGCCATCTGCCCGCACTCTGCGCTGATTGCCCTGCACACGCCGCAATAGAGCGCCTTGTAAAGCGTTTCGTCCTTGATGAAAAGGTAGGGCCTGTCAGGCCCGATATAGCCAAACATCGCGGCACCTTACAGCTGGTAGAAGCCGATTTTGCGGTATACCTTGGAAAGCGTGCCCGAGGCGACTTTATACGCCCTTGCCGCGCCCTCTTTCAAGACGGAGTTGAGGTATTCCTTGTCGGCAAGCAGGCGGGCCTGCTCATTTTGCACGGGGCCGAGCTTATCTGCCACGGCCTCGCCCACGGCCAGCTTGAAGTCGCCGTATCCCTTGCCCGCAAATTCGCGCTCGGTCTCTTCTATGCTCTTGCCCGAAAAGGCGGTGTATATCGAAATCAAGTTGCTCACGCCCGGCTTTTTTTCGGGCGAGTAGCGCACTTCGCTGTCGCTGTCGGTCACCGCCCTGCGGAACTTTTTTATAATAGTATCCCTGTCGTCGTCCATAAATATGGTGCCTGCGGGGTTTTCGGCAGATTTCGACATCTTTTTGGAGGGGTCGAGAAGGTCGCCGATTTTTGCGCCCACCTTGGGGTAGACGCCCTCGGGCACGACGAACGTGGGGGAATATATGTTGTTGAAGCGGATTGCGATGTCGCGCGTTATTTCAAGGTGCTGGCGCTGGTCTATGCCCACGGGCACCACGTCGGCCTTGTAAAGCAGTATGTCTGCCGCCATTAAGACTGGGTAGTCCATAAGGCCCATATTTATATTATCGGCGTGTTTTGCGCTCTTATCCTTGAACTGCGTCATACGCTCCATTTCGCCCACGTAGGTGAAGGTGTTCAGCACCCACGCGAGCTCTGCGTGGCAGGGCACGTGCGACTGCACATACAGAGTGCATTTTGCGGGGTCGAGCCCGCAGGCCATATACAGCGCGAGGAGCGAAAGCGTCTTTTGCCTGAGCTGGGCGGGCACCTGGCGCACGGTTATGGCGTGCATATTTGCGATGGCAAAAAAGCAGTTATATTCTTCCTGCATTGCCACCATATTCTTTATTGCGCCTATATAATTGCCTATCGTAAGCGCGTTTGTGGGCTGAACGGCGGAATACAGCGTCTTTTTAGGCTGCGCCGCCGAGGTTATAACTTCTTCCATATTACAAGTCCTGCGCGGAATTTACGCGCTTTTATTGGTCAGTACGGCGGGGCAAAGCCCGCGCCGATGGTAAAATTTGGTTATACAACGATATTTTAGCATAATGCACGGCAAAATGCAACGCAATTGCCGCGCAACTTTGGCCAATCACCAAAGTTAGCCGAAATTTACACACTCTTTTCACCATAAACCGCATTAAAATGCGCGTGGGCGCGCCGAAAAATTCGGCGCGCCCACGCGCAATGTTGCAGTCCCCGATAAAATCAGTCCGTCATAAAAACTGCTCTTTGAGTGCGGAAAGCAGCGACAGGTATTCGCGGCGCGCCGCGGCATACTGCTCTGCCTCGGCATACTCGACACAATGCTTTACCACGACATATATGGCGTTGTAATAGCGGAATTTATCGGGCCGACGCTCTATTTTAAGAAAAACTTCGTGCGGAATAACATACCGCATTTATAGGCGCGGATTTTATTGTATACTAACCGAAATATATCACATAATATGTGATAAGTCAAACTATAATCATATTTTATGTGATAATTGGGATATGAGAAACAGAAACGACGGCACGCGGCTTGCCGAAATACAGCGCAGACTGCGCGAAGAAATCAAGAACAGCGGAATGGCGCAGCGGGACATAGCCGCGGCGATTGGCGTTTCGCCGCAGACCGTTTCGCGCTATATGCGCGACGACATATTCCCCGCGCTCGATACGCTTGCAAGGCTGTGCGTGCTTCTGGACGTTTCGGCCGACTATATCCTCGGGATAACGGGTGAATGAGCATAAAAAATTAAGGCGGTGCGCGCCGCATTTTATATCTTGATGGTGATACAGTTAAAATTCCTGAAGGGTATCAAAATATCACAAGAGAGTACAACTTCTATCACTTCTTAGAAGATTACTTGTTTGATAATTGGGAAGATATTGCTACAGATGAGACATATG
>URMT01000057.1 GCA_900549005.1 uncultured Eubacteriales bacterium
GTTTTCTGCCTGACATTCGTCCTCATCGCGCGCGAACGTGCAGGTGGAATAAACGAGCCTGCCGCCCGCTGCCAGAAGTTTATCGGCACAGTCAAGAATTTCGGCCTGGCGGACTGCGCAGCGCGCTACGTTCTCTTCGCTCCACTCAGAGATTGCCACCTCCTCCTTTTTGAACATACCCTCGCCCGAGCAGGGCGCGTCTACGAGTATGCAGTCGAAGCAGGCGGGATATTCGCGCGCGAGCTGTGCGGGACTTGCAACGGTGACTACCGCATTTCTTATGCCCATACGCTCCGCGTTCTGCGAAAGTATTTTGGCGCGCGAAAAGTTGATTTCGTTTAAAAACAGCACTCCCTCGCCAGCCATAGCGGCGGCAAGCTGGGTGCCCTTTCCGCCGGGGGCCGAACACAAGTCGAGCACGCGTTTGCCGCGCAAATCGCCCAAAAGCGGCGCGGCGCACATTGCCGAAGGCTCCTGCACATAGTAAAGCCCCGCGGCGTGTTCTGTGAAGTTGCCCGGCTTTTCTTCGGATATATAAAACCCGTCCGCACACCAGGGGACGGGGGTAACTTCAAACGGAGCGGTCTGGCGGAATTTTTCCGACGATATTTTGAGCGTGTTTGCACGCACGCCGCGTGCGGCGGGCAGGGCATACGACGAGATGAAACTTTCGTATTCGCCGCCGAGCTCGCGCTCCATTCTTGCTTTGAATTTTTCGGGAAGGCAAGTTGAATTCAATTTAAAAGCTCCTCCAACTCTTCCATAGTTAGTATCTGCAAGCCCTCTTTTGAAAGCGCCATACGCGTGCGCGTGGAAGAATCGCCCTGCGGCGCGGCATAAACGTTGCACTTTGCAAGTTTTTGCGTGTATTCCCCTCCGCCCGCGTAAATTTTATCAATGAGCGGCTTGGATAGCGAAAGGTCGTCTTCGACAGAGCGGGCAAAGTTGAAAATTTTGCCTTTAAGCCTGCCTTCGGGACGCCTTTTTTTGCGGGACAGGTAGATATAAAAGTCGCGCCTTGCGCGCGAGCGCTCTTCCTTTGCCGCGCGGCGCTCTTCGGTATACTCAGAATAGCCCGACGAGCGGGGTTTGAATATGCTGTAATTTTCTATTTTGCCGCGCGTGATATTCAGAGCGCTTTCAAGCTCGGCGAACGAACAACCCTTGGCACGGCACATTGCCTCGGCCACGCGCATAGTGGCGTATGCGTCGTCGGCGGCGCAGTGCTGCGTGAAGTCCACGTTGAGGGCTTCGGCGATGTAACCCAACCCGTACTGGCGCGAAAAACCACCCGTCATCGTCATATACAAAAGCTGAGTATCGGAAAAGCTGAAACTGAACGAGGGCAGTTTGAAGCGGCGCGTTTCGAGGTTGAGATAGTTTACGTCGTTATAGGTGGCGTGCCCCGCCACAATATTGTTCTCATCTTCGAGCAGGGCCTTGATTTTGGGATATACCGCGCGGAAATCGGGATACTTTTTGAAGTCTGCATACTTATATGGCAGAACAAGCCCCTTTTCGCCCTTGGAATCGGTGAGGTGAAAGGCGCCCTTGGGGTTTATGAGGATATCCTCCTTTTCGATGATATTGAAATTTTCGTCGCAGACAACATAGCCGAAAGCGCATATTTTTGCCGTCGTTTTGTATACGCTGGCACATTCGATATCAAAAAATACAAGACTCATAGATTTTAAAATTACCCTTGGATTTATTATATCATACCGCGGAAAAAATATCAACAATATAGCCGCGCGGCGGCATTACAAATGCCGCCGCGCACAAAAATACGTCTGTTTAACGACGGGCGTCCTTTCTTATAAACGGTTCGTCAACCCTTTCGCACACCAAATCTTTATACAGCGACGGGCGGCGGTAGGCGTTGCCCATCGTCTCTTCCCTGCGGTATGCGCGAAGGGCGTCCAAACCGACATTGGCAAAGTATATGCCCTCATCTTCGGGCGCGCGCAGCACGCACATATCGCCGTCTTTGAACGCCATACCGTCGTATACGGTAGAGTTGCCGTTGCAGTCCTGCACGCCCGCGGGATAGTTGCAGGTGGCTATCGCCGTCATATTTTCAAACGCGCGGGCGCGGAGCTGGGCAAGTCTGTTTATATCCATAGGGCAGGCGTTGGGTACGAGTATGAGCTCGGCGCCGCGCAGCATTAAAATGCGGGCGCTTTCCGGAAACTCCCTGTCGAAACAAATCATTGCGCCGACTTTTACCTCTCCTGCCGCCGTTTTCAGCGTGCATACGGGGAAGTCGTCACCGCGGGCAAGCCAGCGTTCTGCGGCAAAGTCGCAGGTGTGCGCCTTTACGTAATCGAGCGCCCTTGCACCGCGCATATCGAACAGGGTGAATTTGTTTTCGGCGCCACTTTTCCCCGCCGAAAGGAAAGTTATGCCTATCGCCATTTCGAGGCGGGCGGCGAGCTGCGAAAAGCTGTTTTCAAAAATACCGCCCTGCGCAAGCGGCTGCCACTTTTCGGGCGGAAGGCAGGCGATGTTGTAGCCGCAACTGTAAAGTTCGGGAAAGAGCGCGATATCGGCGCCGCCCGCCTTTGCAATTTTGCAGTATTCTTCGCCTTTTTGCACGGCCGACTGCAAGTCGCCGGCGGGGGCAATCTGTAAAAGCGCTATTTTAAGCTGCATAAACCACCTTTATAAACGTTGCGGCGGCTTTTTTAAAGCCGCCGCAGAATTTTAAAGAATTTTTTCCATAGTAGTTCTCTGCGGCACAAGCCCGCACTTTTTATAAAAGGCCTCTGCCGCGGGGTTGCACGCCCATACGTTGAGCGTTAAATTGTAGCACCCGCTTTGCTTTGCAAAATTCAGCACATACTCATAAATATGAGTGCCGATGTGTTTGCCGCGCAACTTTTCGTCCACACACAAGTCGTCGATATACAGCGTCTTTATGTCGGCAAGCAGACTTTCGCCCTTATGCTCTATGAACCTGCACATTGCATAGCCCGCCACTTTGCCGTCCTCTTCACCGACGAAGAGGGGCGTTCTGTCGTCCGCAATGATTGCGGCTACCTCGGAAGGCGAATACTTTGTTGTGAGCTTGAATATATCGGGGCGGGCCTCGGCGTGCACCCTGTTTACCTGGGCGAGCAGGCCCATTATTGCGGGGATATCCCCGCTTGCGGCACGGCGTACTGTCATTTTATGCCTCGTTTGTTGTATGGGGTTTTATTTTGAGATTTCTCCACTTCGCGCACTTTGTGCGCTACGGTCGAAATGACAGAAGTATATATTAAAAATAATCAATGTTTCAAGCAAGGTTTCCTTGCGCAGAAAGACCCAATTTGCTGCGGTCAGCAGGCTCACCAAAGGGGGAATTTGCGCAATTATATAATATGAGAGCATTTAAAAATTGCGCAAAGGGGGAGCTGGCTCCCCAAAATCACGGAAATTATTCGGCGGCACCAGCCGAATAATTTCGTGAACTGCTGCAAAAAGCGCGACACCGTATTGCGAAGTAAATAATTGCTTTGTGAATTACTTTTTGGGTAAAATTTTATCCTTCCCGCCCATATACTTGCGCAGGACTTCGGGAATGAACACGCTGCCGTCCTCCTGCAAATGATTTTCGAGGAAGGCGATGAGCATTCTGGGGGGAGCGACTACCGTATTGTTGAGGGTGTGCGCAAATTCGTTTTTGCCCGTAGCCTGGTTTTTGAAGCGTATGCCCAGCCTGCGCGCCTGCGCGTCGGTAAGGTTGGAGCAGCTGCCTACTTCGAAATACTTCTTCTGGCGGGGGCTCCACGCCTCTACGTCGAGGCTTCTGTATTTGAGGTCTGCCAAGTCGCCCGAACAGCACACGAGCGTGCGCACGGGTATGCCCATAGATACGAAGAGTTCAACTGTGTACGACCACAGTTTTTCGTACCAATAGTCGCTCTCTTCGGGCTTGCAGACTACTATCATCTCCTGCTTTTCAAACTGGTGTATGCGGTAAATGCCGCGCTCCTCTATGCCGTGGGCGCCCTTTTCCTTGCGGAAGCAGGGCGAATAGGAAGTCAGCGTCAAAGGAAGCTGCTTTTCGTCGATCACGGTGTTCATAAACCTGCCAATCATAGAATGTTCCGACGTGCCGATGAGGTACAGGTCTTCGCCCTCTATCTTATACATCATTCCGTCCATCTCTTCGAAGCTCATAACGCCCGAAACGACGTCGCTCCTTATCATAAACGGGGGAATTACGTAGGTGAAGCCCTTGTCTATCATAAAGTCGCGGGCATATGTCAATACTGCCGAATGAAGGCGAGCTACGTCGCCGATGAGGTAGTAAAAGCCGTTGCCAGAGGTGCGGCGGGCGCTGTCTAAATCGATGCCGCCGAGCCTGTCTAAAATGTCGACGTGGTAGGGAACTTCGAAGGGCTTTTCTTTGGCTTCGAGGTAGGTGTTCCACTGCACGTTCTGGCTGTCGTCTTTGCCGATGGGCACGTCGTCGGCGATGATGTTGGGAATGGCCATCATATCTTTTTTGAGCTGAACGTCGATTTCGTTTGCGCGGGCTTCGATTACGGTTATGCGGTCGTTGTTTTCCTTAACCTCCGCCTTTACCTTTTCGGCCTCGTCCTTTTTGCCCTCCTTCATAAGGGCGCCTATGCTCTTGGAGAGGGTGTTGCGCTTTGCCCTCCTTTCGTCGCCCTCGCGCTGTAAGGCGCGCTTTTCTGAATCGAGCGCTAAAACTTCGTCCACGAGGGGCAGTTTTTTATCCTGGAATTTCTTTTTTATGTTCTCCCTTACGAGGTCGGGATTTTCCCTTATGAGGGCGATATCTATCATATTGATTCTCCTGCCTTTGACAACAAATTTGCTTTAACAGAATTATAAACCAAACGAACGGCAAAAGCAATTAAAAAATGCAGAACACGCGCTATTATGTTGAAAAAATCGAACGGGTATGTTATAATTTTGTTATAGGTATTTTATTATTATAAAAATGCTGCAATAAAAAAATACCGCAATAATTTGCGCGGGGCAAAGAGGTTTTGCTTATCCCCCGCATTTCAAGGAAATTTATGAGTAAAATTTATTACAGGAAGGGCGGCTCCGCAGAAAAGAACGCGGATACTCCCGCCGCAAAGCCGTCAGACGGCAATACCCTGCCTGAAAAAGAGAATACGGAAGGCGCGCAGGCCGCGGCAGACGAAAAAGAAAGCGCGGCCATAAAAGGCGCAAAGGCGCTTGAAGAGGCCGCCGCGGCAGAAACAAACCCGGACGGCGCTTTGAACGGCGCTTCCGACGCGGACGCCGCTTCTGAAAATATTGCCGCGGACAACGCCGCGGGCGGTGAGGACTTCGACAAGGACAGACTGATGAAGTACTTCCGCCGCCACCCCAAAAAGAGCAAGGTGAACACTCGCGTGGAGCGCTATTCGCCCGACTTGAAGAGCGGCCTTACCTCTGCCCAGGTGCAGACGAGGTTTTCGCAGTTTTTATTCAACGATACCAACAAAAAATATTCCAAGTCGTATGCAAGCATATTCGTGGGCAATATATGCACGTTTTTCAACCTGCTGTGCCTTATTGCCTTTATCGCGCTCATACTTGCAGGCACGCCCGGAATTACCAACTACCTGGTAATATTCATAACCACGGCGAACATCGTTATAGGCATAGTTCAGGAGATACGCTCAAAACTTTCGATAGACAAACTTTCGATAATGGCGGCGAACACGGCAAAGGCCGTGCGCGACGGAGAAGTAGTTGAAATTCCGCTTTCGGAGATAGTTTTAGACGACGTCATCATTCTTGAACTGGGCAACCAGGTGCCCGCCGACTGCATACTTGCGGAGGGCAGCGTGGAAGTAAACGAATCGCTGCTTACGGGCGAGAGCATATCGGTAAAAAAGAACGTGGGCGACGTGCTGTATGCGGGCAGCTTTATTTCGAGCGGGAGCGGCAAGTTCCGCGTTGAAAAGGTGGGCAAAGAGACCTACCTGCAAAAGCTGACCTCGAAGGCGAAAAAATACAAGCGACCCAATTCCGAGCTGATGAACAGCACCAAGTGGATAATAAAGGTTATCGGCGTGCTGATTATTCCGCTTGCGATAGGCATATTCTTCAAGATGTACAACTCCTATACCCCCGGCCTTGACGACACCGAGGCGTGGATATTTTCGGCGCAGGCCAACTACGCAATAAGGCGCACCTGCACGGTTATCATAGGAATGATACCTTCGGGAATGTTGCTACTAACCAGCGTGGCGCTGGCAGTGGGCGTTATAAGGCTTGCAAAGCACAATACGCTGGTGCAGGACCTGTATTCTTTGGAAATGCTGGCTAGGGTAAACGTTTTGTGCCTTGACAAGACGGGCACCATAACCGACGGCAGAATGAAGGTAAACGACTGCATTATTTTAAATACCGTCGGCGACCTTTCGATGAATGATATTATGGGCTCGATGCTGGCCGCGCTCGACGACAACAACCAGACTTCGATTGCGCTCAACAATCACTTCGGCCACAGCGACAAACTTACGCCCACGGCAAAGATACCCTTCTCTTCCAAAAGAAAACTTTCTGCCGTGACGTTTGACGAGGTGGGCACGTTTGCCTACGGGGCGCCCGAGTTCGTTTTGAAGCCGCTGCCCGCCAAGGTTGAAAGAATTATAAAGCAGTATGCGCAGATGGGTATGCGCGTGCTTGCGCTGGCGTGGTCGGCCTCCTCCATCGTGGGCGACAAACTGCCCGCTGTGATGAAGCCGATTGCCATAATTTCGATTGCGGACAACATACGCGAGGACGCAATCACCACCATAAAGTGGTTCAAAGAAAACGACGTTGCCGTAAGGGTAATTTCGGGCGACAACCCCGTGACCGTTTCGGAAGTGGCGAGGCGTGCGGGCATTGAAAACGCCGATAAATTTATATCGCTGGAAGGGCTGAACGACAAGGAAGTGGAAAACGTTGCAAACAGCTACACGGTGTTCGGCAGGGTTACGCCCGAACAGAAGGCCATACTCGTGCGCTCGATAAAGTCCGAGGGCAACACCGTTGCGATGACGGGCGACGGCGTGAACGACATACTCGCTTTGAAAGAGGCCGACTGCGCGATATCGGTAGCCTCAGGCAGCGAGGCGGCGCGAAACGTGAGCCACCTTGTGCTGATGGACAACAACTTCAACTCTATGCCCAAGATTGTTGCAGAGGGCAGGCGCGTTATAAACAACATTAAAAATTCGTCTTCGCTGTACCTTATGAAGACGCTGTTCACCGCCATACTTGCGGCGCTGGTGCTGATTATACCGAATATGAAGTATCCCTTCCTGCCTGCGAACGTACTCCTTCTGGAAGTGTGCGTAATCGGCGTACCGTCGTTCTTCCTTTCGCTGCAACCGAACAATGCAAGGGTACAGGGCAAATTTATTACGCACGTAATGAGCAGGGCAGTTGCGGGCGGCGTGCTGATGATACTGTGCGTAATGTCTATGCACATTGCCGACGCGATAGACCACGCGGAGTTCGGCGATTACCTGACGGCGATGAGTATGATTGCGCTGACGTTCAGCGGGCTTGTTATGCTCTACCGCGTTTGCCAGCCGTTCAACGCTTACAGGCTTTTGCTCTTCCTTTTGATGCTGGCGATTGCAATAGTGTGCATTGCCGTGCCGTGGCTGGCGCAAAAACTGTATACGGACTGGTATTCGCTTTCGTGGGACTATGCAAAGATACTCGTCATAGTCGTCGTGATAGAGGCGGCGTTCCCCCTCTCTTCTGCGCTTATAAAGATAATGGAGATTATAATGCCGTCGTCCACAGGCAACGCGAAAAAGCAATCAAAGCCCGCAAACCAAAAATAACTTTCGCCGATTCCTGACGGAAAAACAAAGGTTTAATGGACATAAAAAGTACTGCAAATACAGAAATGAAGCGCCGCGGCTGTTGCCGCGGCGCTTAAACTTATTTGCAAAATCAAACTTCACCAGATAACGGGCACGGAATCTACGTATAGCTGCCTATTTCAATGACGGAATTCGGAATGACGACTTCCGTGACCGAGCCTTCGGACATAAACGCGTAGTCGGCTATCTTTGTGACGGGCTTGCCCTCGTGTGAGCGCAGTATAACTATTGCCCCCTCAGCCGTGCCTATGCCTGTGACTTCATACTCTTCGCCGCCGTTTATAAGGGAATATTCCAAGCCCTGCGTATAAACTTCGGCATAGCCGCACACGGTACATTTTAAATTATTGTCGGCGGGTTGTTATCTGAGTAAATTATATCATAACAGTATAAAAAAGCAATACCCTGCCAAAATTTGAGCTATAAGGAAAAGGGCATATAAAGGCGCGCGCCGCGAAAAATCGCGGTGCGCGTTTACTTTGAATTTGTTTTTCTATATCAGTCAGCTGCATTAAGCGGTGCGATTACTCTTCCGAACCCTCTTCCGGCTGTTCGGCGGTATCTTCCGCAACGGTCTCTTCGGGAGCGGCCACTTCGGCCTCCTCGTCGCGCTCGGTCACGGCGACGGTTGCAACCGTGCCCTCTTTGAGCTTCATAAGGCGCACGCCGCGCGTGTTGCGGCCTATGCGAGAGATATCGGAGCAGTGCATACGGATGATTACGCCAGCATCGGAGATAATCATTACGTCGTCTTCTTCGGTGACCTGCTTCATATTGACGAGGCTGCCCGTGGCTTCGGTGAACACGCCCGCCTTGATGCCCTTGCCTGCCCTGCCCTGCAAGCGGTAATCTTCTACCGAAGTGCGCTTGCCATAGCCGTTGGAAGTTACCGTTAAAATATCTTTGCTCTCGTCCACGACGAGCATATCCACAAGCCTGTCGCCTTCTGAAAGTTTCATCGCCCTTACGCCTGCGGTGTCCCTGCCCATAGCGCGCACGCCGCTTTCGTGGAAGCGTATGCACTTGCCGTCTGACGAGGCTATCATCAGCTCGTTGTCGCCCGAGGTGAACTGTACGGAGATGAGTTCGTCGTCTTCCGAAAGCCTTATGGCTATTTTGCCGTTTTTGTTGATATGGGCAAATTCTTCTACCCTGGTCTTTTTGATGAGCCCGCCGCGCGTTGCAAAGGCGATGTAGCCTTCGGCGCCCTCTTTAAGCGGAATCATAGCGGTTATCTTTTCGCCCTGGGCTATGCGAACGATGTTTACGATAGCCCTGCCGCGCGCCGTGCGCGCCGCTTCGGGAATTTCGTAGCCCTTGATGGAATAGACCTTGCCGAAGCTGGAAAACAGAAGTATGTCGTCGTGCGTGGACGATATAAACATCTGCTCTACGAAGTCCTCTTCCTTTGGCTTGTGCGCGGTGACGCCCATTCCGCCGCGGTGCTGGGCCTTGTATTCGGTTACGGGAAGCCTCTTCACATAGCCCGAGTGGGTGAGCGAAATCACCACGTTTTCTACGGGAATGAGGTCGGCGTCCTCTATCTCGCCATAGTCCACGGCAAGCTCGGTCTTTCTTTCGGAGGGGTACCTCTTCTTTATGTCAAGAAGGTCGGCCTTTATAATTTCGAGCACCCTGCTTTCGTTGGCGAGAATATCTTTGAAGTCGGCTATCTGCGCTTCGAGCTGCGAAAGCTCGTCGGTGAGCTTGTCTACTTCGAGGTGCGAGAGCCTGTAAAGACGAAGCTCTGCCACGGCGTTTGCCTGCCTTTCGTCAAGAACGAAATTAGCCATCAGCTTTTCTACGCAGTCGGTCTTGTCTTTGGCGGTCTTACATATTTCAACCACCTCGTCTATGCTCGCCTGCGCGATTACCAGGCCGCGCAGGATGTGCGCGCGCTCTTCCGTCTTGCCGAGGTCGTATTTGGTTCTTCTGGTGATTATATCCTTCTGATGTTCGAGGTAATAGTAGATGCACTCCTTCAAATTGAGAATTTTGGGGGTGCCGTCCACAAGCGCGAGCATAATTATGCCGTCGGATACCTGCAAATTGGTGTGCTTGTACAAGAGGTTTAAAACAACCTGCGCGTTGGCGTCCTTCTTTACCTCGATTACTATGCGCATACCGTCGCGGTCGCTCTCTTCGCGGATATCGGATATGCCCTCTATGCGCTTATCCTTTACGAGGTCGGCGATGGTTTCGATGAGCTTGGCCTTGTTCACCTGATAGGGAATTTCGGTAACTATTATGCGCGTTCTGGTCTGGTTGCCGCTCTGGTATTCCTCTATTTCGCACTTGGAGCGGATGATTATGCTGCCCCTGCCCGTGCGGTAGGCCTTTCTTATGCCGCTGCGCCCCATTATCATCGCGCCCGTGGGGAAGTCGGGGGCGGGAATGTATTGCATAAGCTCGTCGACGTCGATTTCGGGGTTGTCTATCATAGCTATGACGCCGTCGATTACCTCGCCGAGGTTGTGGGGAGGTATGTTGGTCGCCATACCAACCGCAATGCCGTCGGAGCCGTTTACCAGCATATTGGGGAAGCGCGAAGGGAGCACGGAGGGCTGCATACCCGTATCGTCGAACGTGGGATAGAAGTCGACCGTCTCTTTATCCAAATCGCGGAGCATCTCTGCGGCGAGCTTTGAAAGCCTGGCCTCGGTATACCTCATTGCGGCGGGAGGGT
>URMT01000058.1 GCA_900549005.1 uncultured Eubacteriales bacterium
ATGTGCCGCCGCACAAAATGCGCAACGTATCGACGAGTTCAAGGGGTTTAACGCAGCTATTGCCGTGATATCCCTGCTTTAAATCAGGTTCGTATTACTCCCTTACAGTATGCGGCACAACCTGAAAATGCGCGTTAAAACGCCGTTATTTCCGCCATATGTACGGGGCAATGCAAACTTACCCCATATAGGGCGCGTTGAAACCGTCGGGGTCGGCCTGGGCGCTTTCGCCGCCTTGAACGCCCTCTGCCGCGGGGGAAGAAACCGCCTGCACGGCGTAGCCCGTATAGGCCTGCACAAGTCCGTTCAGCTCGTTTGCCACATCTACGGCAAGACTGAGCGCCTCGGTGGTGGGCTTGGTTAAAAACATTCCCTCGCGCAAAGAAAGGTTGAGGATATATATAACCTTCTGCGCCTTTTTAACCGCCTCTATAATCTGCTGGGTGCGCATAGAGCGCGCGGGCAGATAATTCACCGACACTATGCCCGAGCCAAGTTCGGTAGCGGCATCGGTAAGCTGTGCAAACAGCTCCTGCGCGGCCCTTCTTCCGTTGGTTGCCGTACCAAGAGCAAGCAGCTTTTTGGAGAGCCTGAAACACTTTTCTGAAATAGTGAGTTTTTCAGCCATAAAATCGCCTCCGCATATTTTATTTCAACGCAAGTTTATAAAAAAACTTTGCCGTGAGTTTTGCAATAGTTTTGCCATATGTGCCGCCCTTTTTGCCCGAACGGACGCGGCGGGCACAAAAATCTGCCGAATAAAATCAGCCCGTCTTTTTGAGATAGTCGATTATAAAGCCCTGAATGTCGCCGTCCATAACCGCCTGTATATCCGTCGCCTCATAGCCGGTGCGATGGTCTTTTACAAGGGTGTAAGGGCAGAAAACGTACGAACGAATCTGGCTGCCCCACTCAATCTTTTTGATTTCGCCTTTGAGTTCGGCGTCAGCCGCTTCGCGCTCGGCAATCTGCCGCTCGATGAGCTTTGCGCGCAGATACTGGAAGGCCATAGCCTTGTTTTGAAGCTGGCTTCTTTCGTTCTGGCAGGTTACGACTATGCCCGTGGGGAAGTGGGTGATTCTTATCGCCGTTTCGGTCTTGTTTACCTTCTGGCCGCCCGCGCCCGAAGAGCGGTAAACGTCTATCCTTATATCTTCGTCGCGTATTTCAACTTCGCCTTCGTCGTCTACCTCGGGCATTACTTCGAGCGAGGCAAACGAGGTGTGGCGGCGCTTGTTGCTGTCGAACGGGGAAATGCGCACGAGGCGGTGCACGCCCTTTTCGGCCTTCAAAAAGCCGTAGGCGTTTTCGCCGTCGATTTTAAAACTTACGCTCTTTATGCCCGCTTCGTCGCCGTCTTCCCTGTCGAGTTCGGTTACTTTGAAACCCGATTTTTCGCAGTAGCGCTGATACATACGGTAGAGCATCTGCGTCCAGTCGCACGCCTCGGTGCCGCCAGCGCCTGCGTGCAGGCTTAAAATGGCATTGTTTGCGTCGTACTTGCCCTTCAAAAGCGCCTTTATGCGCATCTCTTCAATGTCGTCTTCCGCCGACTTTATCATTCCTTCAAGTTCGGGAACGAGGCTTTCGTCGTCGGCCTCCTCTATGAGGTCAACGAACGCCTGCGCGTCTTTCAAGGCATTTTCGCCCTTTTGGTAAGAGGCAATTTTGCCCTCTATCACAGAAATTTCCCTGCCAATCTGCTTGGACTTTTCAAGGTCGTTCCAGACCTCGGGTTTTTCCTGTTCGGTTTTCAGCTCTTTGAGCTTTTCACCTATGTTGTCTATATCGAGAGCGTACTTCGCCTCCGCAAGCGTTTCGGAGAGCGATTTCAGCCTCAGTCTGTAATCGTCTGCTTTAAACATAAAATCTCACTAAATAAAATTTACAATTCGTAGTACTGCCGCCTGCTTTGCGCTTCACACAAAGTAGAGAATGAAGAACTTATCCTATGCAGAGATTTCTCCGTGCGTTCCCTTCGGTCACTTAGTTTGCGGTTTCCCAAAAGGAGCCCTCCGCAAAGTAGCGTCGCTACGCTCGCGCACGCGAAATGACAGAAAAAGAAGTTTCAGTTATGAGTTGCTTCGCAACGTGATAAGTTGCGCCTTACGTCGCCAATCACGGGTTCAGAGAAGCAAGCAAGACAAGGCGAACGCGGATTTGACCGCAGGGAGCGTACACAGAAGTACGTGACCAAGGCAAAACGCAAGTTCAACACAGTATTGCGCAGCTTATATGAAGCCGTACGGACCACATACATAGTCCTGAACTCTTACCTGTGGTCCTTCCAGTAACAACAATCCTTATACTTTTTGCCGCTTCCGCAGGGGCAGGGGTCGTTTCTGCCCGGTTCCTTCTTCTTGTTCTTTACGAGCGGAGCCTGCTTGCCTGTGGGGTTGGGAGTGAACTCCTGCGGACGGGTTGCAAGTCCGCCCGGAATGGGCACGCGCTGTACGTTGAAAGGCTTGCGCTCGGGTGCGGGTGCCACGAGTGGTGCGGTCTGTGCGCCGCCTTCCTCCGCCGCGCCGCTTTCGGGAGCGCTCTCTGCAACGGGAGTGGTTGCAGGTTCGGCAGTCTTGCCCTCCGCTTCGGGCTGTGCAACCGTGCCTTCTGCGGGTGCATTGGGCGAACCATCAGCCGAAGGCTGAGCGGGCAGCTGTGCGGGCACGGGCTGGGCGGCAGACTGTGCGGGCTGCGCCGAAGGTGCGGGAGCCGCGGGTCTGCGGCCGGGTATGGGCATACCGGGACGAATGCGTATGATTTTTCCTTTAAGAAGCCTTGTGATAGTGGTCGTCTGGACGCGCTCTATCATCTCGGTGAACATCTCGTAACCTTCCTGCTTATAGGCGATTACGGGGTCTTGCTGGGCGTAGCCGCGCAGGCCGATGCCCTTGCGGAGCTGGTCCATTGCATCGATGTGGTCAATCCAGTTGCGGTCTACCGCACGCAGAAGTTCGTTGCGCTCTATCTGGTGATAGTCCACCTGGCCGTGAGTATCGTTCTTTATGTTTACAATCTTCTGTTCGTAGGCCTTGATAACTTCCTTGGTTATCTTTTTGATTGCGGCCTCGTAATCCCAGCGCTCCAACATATCGCGCGTGATTTCGAAGGTGCATTCTTCGGGGTAAACCCTTGTTTTAAGCGCTTCATTGAGGGCGTTTTCGTCCCACTTTTCGGGCATAGCGTCGGTGTTTACCGTTTCGCTTACCACCTTTTCGATATAGTCGGGAATATATTTGAGCATCTGCTCGTGCACGTCCTCGCCCTTCAAAACTTTAAGGCGCTCGCCGTATATAGTCTTGCGCTGTTCGTTCATTACTTCGTCGTATTGCAGCGTGCGCTTTCTTATGGCGAAGTTGCGGCCTTCAATCGCCTTCTGCGCGTTCTCTATGCTGTGCGACAGAAGTTTGGATTGCAGGCACTGGTCGTCGTCCAGCTTGAACGCGTTGTATATCGACTTTATCCTCTCTCCGCCGAAGCGCTTTGCAAGGTCGTCTTCGAGCGAAATATAGAATATCGACACGCCGGGGTCGCCCTGCCTGCCCGAACGGCCGCGGAGCTGGTTATCTATGCGGCGGCTTTCGTGGCGCTCGGTGCCTATTATGCAGAGGCCGCCTGCTGCGATTACCTTTTCCTTTTCGGCGTCGGTTTCGGCCTTGAACTTTGAATAGAGTTCGGCATACCTTTCGCGCGCCTTCTGTTCCTCTTCGTTGAACTCGCGGTCGGCATACGATATGGCCACTTCAATCATATCGTGGTCGTAGCCCTCTTCCCTCATACGCTTTTTGGCAAGGTATTCGGGGTTGCCGCCGAGGAGAATGTCGGTGCCGCGGCCCGCCATATTGGTGGCGATGGTAACCGCGCCGAACCTGCCCGCCTGGGCAACGATTTCGGCCTCGCGTTCGTGGTTTTTGGCGTTGAGTATGTTATGCTTTACGCCGTTGCGCCTCAAAAGGCGGGATATCTCTTCCGACTTGTCTACCGTTACGGTACCTATAAGTATGGGCTGGCCCTGATTGTGGCGCTCGACGATTTCGTTTACAATCGCACGCTTTTTGCCCTCTACCGTAGAGTAAATCATATCGGCGTAGTCCTTTCTCTGTACGGGCTTGTTGGTGGGAATTTCGACTACGTCCAGAGAGTATATGGTGCGGAATTCGGCCTCTTCGGTCTTTGCCGTACCCGTCATACCCGAAAGTTTTTTATACAGGCGGAAGTAGTTCTGGAAAGTAACGGTTGCGTGCGTCTTGTTTTCGTTGCGAACCTTTACGTGTTCCTTTGCCTCTATCGCCTGGTGAAGTCCGTCGGAATAGCGCCTGCCGTGCATAAGGCGGCCGGTGAATTCATCGACTATAAGAATTTCGCCGTCGTTCGACACGATGTAGTCTTCGTCGCGCTTGAACAGCTCGTGCGCTTTGAGCGCCTGCTGTATGTGGTGGTTCAAATCGGCATTCTCTATGTCGGCGAGGTTGGCGATTCCGAAGAATCTTTCGGCCTTTTCTGCGCCCTTTTCGGTTATGGTAACCGACTTTTCCTTGCGGTCGATAATATAATCCCAGTCCTCCATCTCCTGCAAGATAGCGGCAAGGCGTTCGTTTGCCTCCTGCTCCTCCTTTGAAAGTTCGCCCTTCTTGCGCTTGGAGGGAGCCTTCTTTTCGGCGTCCTTCTTGTCGTCGTCGAACCCGCCGGAGAGCGTGCGGACAAACCTGTCTACATCTTCGTACAGCTTGGAACTTTCGCCGCCCCTGCCCGAGATGATGAGCGGGGTGCGCGCTTCGTCGATTAAAATGGAGTCGACTTCGTCGATTATGCAGAAGTTGAGTTCGCGCTGAACCATTGCGGGAATGGAAGTTTTTAAGTTATCGCGAAGATAGTCGAAGCCCAGCTCGTTGTTGGTGGCATAGATTATGTCGCAGTTGTAGGCGTCCTTCTTCTGCTTGTCGTCCATACCGGGAACGACTACGCCCACGGTGAGCCCCATAAACTTATGCACCTTGCCCATCCATTCGGCGTCGCGGCGGGCGAGGTAATCGTTTACGGTAACGATATGCACGCCCTTGCCCGTGAGCGCGTTGAGATATGCGGGCAAAGTGGAAACGAGCGTTTTGCCTTCGCCCGTGCGCATCTCTGCAATACGGCCCTGGTGCAGGCAGATACCGCCCATTATCTGCACGTGGAAGTGCTTCATTTTGAGCACGCGCCAGCTTGCTTCGCGCAGGGCGGCGAATGCGTCGAACATTATGTCGTCGAGGGTCTCGCCCGCGGCGAGCCTCTCTTTTAAAATGCGGGTCTGGTCTTTGAGCTCTTCATCGCTCATCTTCTGGTATTTGGGTTCCAGCGCCTCCACTTGAAGGGCGAGCTTGTTGAGCTTTTTGGCGGCTCTTCTGCTGTCGGAACCGAGAATGTAGTTTATAAGTCCCATTTAAACTCCTTAAAACCGTATGCACGTCATACGGAAGAATAACTGACCGCGCGCGGCGCGCGCAAATATTATAGTCCGCTTAATATTTTACTACATTCGGGCGGGTATGTGCAATCTTTTTTTGCGCAAAATGGAATTTTTTGTAAAACAAAAGGCTGTGAAACCCGCAAAACGAGGCGCACGGATAAAAAAGCGCGTAAAAGATAAAGAAAACAGGCGGCGCCGCCTGACTGAATACGATTTATTTTATAAGCCTGGTGCGCATTGCGTTGAGCACGGCCACGAGCATTACGCCCACGTCGGCCACGACCGCGATAATGAGCGGCAGGTCGATTACTATGCCGAGCACCATAACGGCGAGCTTTACGAGCAGCGAGCCGACTATGTTCTGGAACACTATCCTGCGCGTGCCCTTTGCAATCTTTTTGCCCTTGGGCAGAAGTTCGAGGTTGTCGGTGACGAGCACCAAATCGCTCGCCTCTATCGCCGCGTCGGAACCGACTTTGCCCATAGACACTGCACAGTCTGCCGCAGCCATTACGGGCGCGTCGTTTATGCCGTCGCCCGCATACAGCAGTTTGCCGCGCTCTTTCAGCTTTTCCGCCGCCGCAAGTTTGTCGCCGGGAAGAAGGCCCGCTTCAAAGCCGTCCAGCCCCACTTCCTTTGCCACGGCCGCGGCGCGGGCGGGATTGTCGCCCGTGAGCATAGTGCAGTAGGCAACGCGCTGCGCCTTCAAGTCGGCAATCGCCTGTTTTGCACCGCTCTTCACGGCGTCGCCAATCTCTACGCAGCCCGCATATTCGCCGTCAAACGCCACATATATGAGGGTGTAAATGCTCTCTTTCTTTTCGCACTCAACGCCGTTTTCCTCCATCAGCGCGGCGTTGCCGCAAAGCACGGTTTTGCCGCCGGAAAGGCACTTTATGCCCCTGCCAGCAATCTCTTCCGCGTCAGATACTGCATAGGGGGAAGAGATATTTGCAAACGCCGCCGCTATCGGGTGGGAGGAATACTTTTCGGCCGCGGCCGCAAGCATAAGCGCGCGTTCGCTCGTATATGAATTTACGGCAAACGAACCTTCGGTAATGGTGCCCGTCTTGTCGAACGCCGCAACGGTGCAAAGGGCGAGTTCGTCTATCGCCGTGGAGCCCTTGGCGAGTATGCCGAACCTTGCGCACTGACCTATGCCGCCGAAATACGAAAGGGGCACGGATATGACGAGCGCGCACGGGCAGGATATTACGAGGAAAGAGAGAGCCTTGGATATCCAGTCTGAATAGGTAGCCCAGGCGAACGCGCCCGAAACGGCGCATACTATGGTGGGAACGAGCGCCGCGACGATTAAAGCGGCCGCGCACACCGCGGGAGTGTAGTACTTCGCAAACTTTGTTATAAACTTTTCGGGCTTTGCCTTTTTTGCGGTGGAATTTTCCACGAGGTCGAGTATTTTTGCAACCGCAGAATCGGCGTACCTGCGCAATACACGCACTTCAATCACCTTAGAAATGTTTATCGCGCCCGACAAAATCTCCTGCCCTTCGCGCGCTTCGAGCGGCAGCGATTCGCCGTTTAAAGAGCGCATATCGAGCGAGGTTTCGCCCTTTACTATCACGCCGTCAACGGGCACTTTTTCGCCCGCCTTAATGAGTATTATGTCGCCTTCGAGCAAATCTTCGGGCTTTACCACAATCTGGCTGCCGTCTTTTAAGAGCGTGGCGCTCTCGCTCTTCAAGTCCATAAGTTTGGTTATGGAATTGCGCGACGAGCCCACCGCTATCGACTGCAACAGTTCGCCCACCTGATAAAGGAGCATTACTGCAACGCCCTCGTATATGCCGTCGCCCGAAACCACGCCGAGCACTATCGCCGCGACGGAGGCAATCGTCATAAGAAAGTTTTCGTCGAAGATTCTGCCCTTAGAGATGTTTTTGGCGGTATTGACCAGCACTTCCCAGCCGACAGAAAGGTACGATACGGCGAACAGCGGGTAGGAAATTATTACGCCGACATCCCCTCCCGCGAGGTTTAAAACCAGGGCGGGAATGAAGAATACGACCGATACTATTATCAAAACAATCTCTTTTAAGTGCTGTTTGAAGAGCGACTTCTTTTTGGGCTTGCCGTCGTCAATCTCCACGTCCTCGAAGTGGGTTATCTCGTACACCGCCTTATCGTAGGCGGCGGAATCGGCGCAGCTGAGCGTGACGGACATATTCATAAAGTCCACCGCGGCATCTACGCCGTCGATTTTATTCAGAATCTCTTCGAGTTCCCTGCCGCAGTTGGCGCAGCAGAGGTTCTTTATTTTAAGTTTTACGCCAGAAGGGCCTTCTTTGGCGCCGCTCTCTTCCGCGCCGCCTTCCGAATGGCCGTGTAAGCAACAGCCGTCGTTGTGGTTATGGCCGCAGCACTCTCCGTGAACGTGTTCTTCGCCGTGCGTATGTTCGCGGTTATGTTCGTGACCGCAGGTGCAACTTTCTCCGTGGGAGTGTCCTTCGCCATTATGGTCAGAACTTTCGCCGTGCGCGTTGACTGCGGCTCCCGGCGAGAAATGTTCAACAACTTTAACATCTTCAAAACCGTTGCAGCACTTTATTACCTCGGCTGCCGTCTCTTCACTTTCGCACGAAAAGCGCACCTTCTGGGCGATAAAATCGACGGAAGCGCCCTCTACGCCCTCTATCCTGTTTATAAGCTCTTCAAGCTCGGCCGCGCACGCCGCGCAGTCGAGGCCTTCAAGTCTGAGTACCTTATTCATTGCAGTGCAGATGCTCCTTTGCCACCTCTATCATAGTCATTATGTGGCCGTCCTCCACCGAATAGAGTATATTTTTGCCGATGCGGCGGCTTTTTATTATGCGGTTATCTTTAAGCGTTTTGAGCTGATGCGAGACGGCGCTCTGGCCAGCGCCCACCGCCTTTGCAATGTGCTCTACGCACAGTTCGCCCGCAGAGAGAGCGAGCAGAATTTTTAACCTTGAAGGTTCGCTTATCGCCTTGAAGCGGTCGGCCATAACAGCTATACCCTCTTCCGAAGGCATTGCGGCAAGCGCCGCTTTTATTACGCCCTCGTGCTCTTCGGGCGTTTCGCATATATTTTTCATACGGATTTCTCCTTATTAAATATGAATGTCTATTCATATGATAATATATGTTTATGTAAATGTCAACCGTTTGGTTAAAAAAATTTTTGAAAGCAGAAAAATTTTCAGGGGCGGGCTGCACCTGCGGCGGGCTTTCCGCACCGATGCGGCAGGCATATAAAGGCAGGCAAAAAAATAAAAACGCCGCCGCGCACATAAAAAGTGCGCGGCGGCGTTTATACCCTGCAATATGACTGATTCAATCAGCTTTTTACTGCGGCAAATATGCCGCCTATGCCTGCAAGCGCGCCGCCTATTGCGGTGAGCCACATACCTGCGGCAGGCGAATACAGATTTACAACTTTATCGCAGAAAGAATATGTGAGTACTATTGCAAGAACGGCACATACAACGCATACAATCGCCACGACTACGAGTATAAACCTGAAAAGTTTCCAGCCGAGAACCTTGCTTATTCCCGCGAGTACGGTGGTTGCCGCGGCAAGAATTACCGTTAAGATTGCAAACGCCTCCATACCCTTGAACACCGAGGCCACCTCGCCTTCGCCGGCGGTATAAAGGTCGTGCAAATCGCCAAGTTTATAACCTGTTTCAGTCAGACCTCCCGAAACCCACGCTATGCACACGCCCACTATTGCGAGCACAAGCATCACAAGCACAACAAGTATGGCAATCAACCCGACTTTGTTGTCACTCTTCTTTTTTGCCATAAAACCCTCCTTAACAATTGCGCCGCAAGGCGCGTTATTTGCGCACGGCTTTTTGCCTTACGCTTTAATCAATTATACTACCACGATAAAAATAAGTCAATATATTAAAGTAAAATTATATTCTGCTTATTTTTTCATTTTAATAAAAACACACCGATTTTGGCACTTTTTGAAGGTTTTTTTGCGCATTTTGAGCGTTTTTTAATTAAAAAAATTATTTTTATAATTTGAAATATAAGAATAAATATTTATATTAAATATTTTTATTCCGTCAGAAAATTACCAGTTCAAACTTTTTGCTTACGTCTTCAAAGGCTGTGCCGTCAATGTCTGCGGCGGAGGGGACAACAGCCTTCACAAGCGCGCTGCAACCATAGAACGCCTCGGCGCATACCTTCTT
Organism: uncultured Eubacteriales bacterium; assembly: GCA_900549005.1. Classification (GTDB taxonomy): domain Bacteria; phylum Bacillota; class Clostridia; order Christensenellales; family Borkfalkiaceae; genus Coproplasma; species Coproplasma stercorigallinarum. The sequence goes on from URMT01000058.1 coordinate 9,637, forward strand.
CACGCTTGCAGGAAGGCTGACTTCTTTAAGTTTGAGGCACTCCTTGAACGCGCCCTCGCCTATCTCTTTCAGCCTGCTGTTTTCGGCTATCTCTATTGCGGTAAGATTGGGATGCAGGCTGGCGGCGCCTATGACGAAGAACAGGTTTGCGGGCAGGCTTAACACGCTTTCGGCAATGTACAGCGTTATGCCGTCGCCGCCGTTTCCCGCGCCGCTGAAAATGTTGGTGTCGTTGCTGCCCGCGTCTGCCGCCTGATACTCAACCACGGCAAGCGACAGACAGCCGCTGAATGCCTCTTCGCCTATGTCGGCGACCTCTTCGGGTATGTTCACCGTTTTAAGATTGGCACAACCGGCAAACGCCCTCTCGCCTATCCTGTGCAAGCCTGCGCCCATCTGCACGCTTACTATATCGACGTTCCCCTCAAAAGCCCCGTCGGCAATTTCACACACGGGCAGACCGTTATATTCATCAGGTATTATCAGTTCGTCGGCATATATTCCCGCCTCAATTCCCGTAACGGAATAGTATGCGCCGCTTTCTGAAAGCTCGTAGATTATCCCTGAGGTTGCAGGCAGGCTTTCGCCCTCTTCCGTATATTCATAGCCGCAACGCCTGCACTTGTAATGCTTTACAGACGGGCTGTCCACCGTACCCTCCGTTTCGGTGACTTCGTAGTCGTGCCCGAGCGGTTCGGTTGCATTATCCTTATATGTATGTCCGCACAGACCGCAACTATACAGAGTATAGCCGCCCTCGGTGCAGGTAGGTTCAACAATCTCCGCTTCATAATCGTGGCCGAGCGGCTC
>URMT01000059.1 GCA_900549005.1 uncultured Eubacteriales bacterium
GGCTTTGCCGCGCAGGCGCTTTTATATTATTCCTGTTTTCTCTTCTCCTTCAACCTTCTGTGTTCAAGCTGATACAGCTCTTCCGTGGCAAAGGAAATTTTCATTATGCAGTCGCGTATGTTCACGGGGTGCAGCCAGAAGCTGTCGTCGTGGCGCGATATATCGAGGCAGTCGCCGAAAAATTCGTTCTTCTTCCTGTCGCGGTAGTCGAACTCTATGTGCACGCTTTCGAGCTGGTTGGGCGCAAGGTGCATTTCGAACTTTTCGCCGTACCAGTTGCAGTAAAAGTGCGTGCCCGTGCCGTCCTGGCGGAATTTGCCGCGGCCCTGGTAAAAGTACTTGTTTTTAGGCAGGGTGTGCACCTCGATTTCGTCCTCTATGCAGTAAGTGCCCGCCTCCACCTCGCGGCGCACGTTCTCGCGCTCCCACTTAAACCAATCGGGAATGTGCGCAAATTTTGCTTCGCCGTCGTGCGCTTCCAGCCTGCCGTATTCCGTCATCTCCCACTTTTTGCCGCAGTGCCTGCACTCCAAAGTGGTGCCCGAGGAATACATCTCAAACTCAGTTCCGCACTCGCAGCACTGATAGAGTATGTGATGCAGTCCGCGCGCCCTCTGCGGGAAAGTCAGCGAAATTTTGTTTTTGTACTGATAGGCAAAATCGTCGTATACGAAGTGCTCTTTTATGCGCGCGTTTATCTCTTCGGCGGTAAGCGCCTGCACTTCGTTTTTGTCCGCCACGCAAATCAGCTTTGCCTTGCAGGGGGCAAGCCTCTTTTTAAACTTATCTTTATTCCACTGCGGGCAGCAGATGAAGTTGCCTTCGGCAATCAGAAGCACTACGGGCACCTTTAAAAGTTTTGCCATTTTGCCCACCGAAGGCGGTATGTAACTCTGCGTGCCGTCGAAGGTGTAGCGCGCCTCGGGATATATGCACAGCGGATTTTTGTAGTGCTCGACGCAATACTTCATATTGCGGATGAGCGCCATATCCTGAATAAATTTGCGCTTGCCTATGCCGCCCGCAAAGCGCATAAGGCCTATGCCGTTATCGTGCATCGCGTCGATTGCCACCACATAGTTCATATTGTACGGGCGAATGGCGGCATACAGTATGCGGAAATCCATTTCGCTGGCGTGGTTTGCAAGCAGAAAATAAGGCGGCTCTATTCCGTCCATATTCACGTACTCGCACTCAAAGTCGCGCTTTTTCATATCGGGATAGGCGACGAAAGTTTTGAGTATTCCCATAAACAGCCCGTTGGGCTTTCTGGGTTTAAGCGTAAAGTCAAAAGTTTTGGGCCTCTTCATATCCATATTCCCCCATAGCCTTGCGGCAAACTGCGTTACCGTTGCTCTCCTGCGGCAATTATATTTTACCATACTTTAACAGCAAGGTCAATAGCAACGCAGAAATTGCGCCGCAAAGCATAGCAATTAAGCGCGAAAAAAGGCCCTTCCGTTCTGCGGAAAGACCCTTTGTTTTTAAGTTTTTGCGCCATATTGCCGCACCAATTACCAAAATTGACTCCTGCAACACGCACGCGGCCGCCTTATGCAGAGCCTTGTTCGCCCCATGTGCGATTCGCCTTGAACCACTCGGTATCTTTCAGTTTGGTGGTATTGTTCGAGCACCACAGCTTTAAGCTGCCCTCCTCCTCGCCGTCCGCGCGGTTATAATAGAACACTATATCGCCGTTCATCGACTCGTATCCGTCGGCATTGTCGCTGACTATCGTGGGAACGTAGATATTTTCCGTATGCTTGCTTGCGCGCGTTATAAACGCCTGCGAGGGGAACTGGTTGGCATTTTCGTCGGTATATTCATCCGAACCGCAACAACAGCACGCCACGATGTTTTTTGGCTTTATTACGTCCAGAAGCACATCGTTCGACGACGTGGGACTGCCGTGGTGACCCGCCTTGAACAGCTCTACTTCCGGCAGTTCGTTATACTTTACCAGATACTCCTCGCCCTCCTTTTCCAAATCGCCCGTGAAAAGGTAGTTGTTTGTGTCGCCACTTTCAAGCTCCTGCGTTAAAAGCATACATACCGAGTAATTGTTTTCGTCGGAGGAGGAATGGTCGTAGTAATAATTATAGAGTATGTTCATCGATATTGTGCGCTCTTCGTCGAGGTAGTAGGTGCGCTGCGCGCCGTCGGTCTGGTTGTAGCACTGCAAGCCCGTATATACCGCCGCGCCGTTCGATTCGGCATAGTCCACCGCCGTAAGAAAACGCGAATAAAGCGTAGGATTGCCCTTTTCGGTGACCAGGTCTTTATCGGAACGGTCGAACTTTATTATTGTGCCTATGTCGTAGCTGTAAAGTATGCCGTTGTATTTGCCGCCCGAACTGTTGCCCACCATTGCAGCGATGTGGTCCTGGTCGGCGTGGGTGGCAATTACGTATTCAAGCACGTCGTCCGTGCAATATTGTTCCACGTATTCGCATATCGTGGTTATACTGCTCTGAATGGCGCCCGCGTCTATCAATACTTCGGTATTGCCCGTCTTAATCAGCACGCAGTCGCCCGTGCTGGAAGTACCGAGTTCAAGAAAATGTATCGAGAGGTCGGCGGAGGTTATATCTTCCTTGTTGCCATAAATTACGTCGTCTGCGCCCTGTTCATAGCCGCATACCGTGCACGTGCCGTCGTCGCCATATGTATGCGCCCCGGCGTTCATACGCGCTCCGCAGGATTCGCACACCTGATAGTGGGTAATGCTGTCGCGGCGCCAGCCTTCGGCCAGTTTATGCCCCGTTGCGGGGAGTATGTAGTCGTCCTCTTCCAGCTCATTTGTGCAGGCCTCGTCGGCAAAGGCGAGGTGACAGCGGCTGCATACGTAATATTCCGTATTGCCGTCTTCAAGGCAGGAAGCCTGCTTTGCATCCACGTGTTCGCCGTCGTGCCCGAGAGCGGGAATGACGAGGTCGTCAAGCTCGCGGTTGCCTGCCTCGTCCGCAAAATCTTTTCCGCACGAATCGCAATGATAATGCGCCTCTTCGCCGCTCTGCGTGCAGGTTGCCTCTTTTTCGGCAACGTAGCTCATTTCGTGCTCGTGCCATAAAAATTGTTCAAGTATGGAACACCCGCCGAAAAAAGACAGCGAAACGCAGGCGAGCGTGGCCGCGATTATTTTTAAAATTCTGTTTTTCATTTCCCCCCCCGCGGCAAAAATGCCGCCATAAATCTGTAATTAAATTATACCGCAGCGCGCGGCATTTTTCAAGTAAATGCCGCGCGCACAAAAAATTTGTATTTTTTTAATTTTATTATAAATTACATAAATAATGCGGCCGCAATACCGCAAAAAACGAAGTTTGGGCGCGGCATATGCCGCGCCCAACGCAAAAATTTTTTAAAAAATCAAATATTTTAATTTCAATAAAAAATTATTTTTTTGTGCAGTTTGTACTTATTATTCTTATTTTTGCATCAGCTTATATTCCCTCGGTGAAAAGCCCAGACGCTTATAAAGCGAAATTGCGCGCACGTTTTCTTCTTCCACCTCCAAAAGGTTGAGCGCGGAGGGATATTTTTTAAAGACGAAATCGAAATACTGTCTGCCGAACCCGCGCGAGCGGTACTGTTCGCGCACATACAGCTCGTCGAAAAATGTGCAGAGCCCGCCCGCCTCCTGCATATACAAAAAGGCGACTATGCCGTAGCCCGCGTATTTCCCGTCCTCTTCCAGAATGAAGCACTTTGCGTGCGTGCCGCGCACATATTCTTCAAACGCGCCTTCGCGGTAACTTGCGGGGATATCGGCAAGCACCGCGGGCGAGGAATAGAACTCGGCCGACATTTTAAGGTATTCTTCCCTGTCTTCGGGTTTAATCTCTCTTATTATCATAGATACTTTCCTTATATTTTTATTAAGCCGCGGAGCGCACGCGCTCCGCGGCTTGAAATCCACCTCAATATATTGCAAATAATGAAGTCAGCTTAACCGCGCACCCGTCATTTCGACCGGGTAAGCGCAGCGAACGCACGGAGAAATCTCGCCTTACACGGTGCTTTCCCTGAGATTTCTCCACTACACTCACTTCGTTCGTTTCGGTCGTAAGGAGCGTAGCGACGGAATAGCGATTGCTACCGTCAGGTCAATCGCGTCAATGACAAAGCAGGTACGCTGCCGCTCGGTCGCAAAGAGCGAAGCGACTTTAATTACGAACCGTTAATCGCGTCAATGACAATCAGACGGAGCCGTTAAAGGCTTTTAAGCTGCTTTTCGATGCGCTCCTTCATCTCGATATACTTTTCCAGCTTGGCGCGCTCTTCGTCAACAAGTTTTTTGGGCGCCTTGGATACAAAGCCGTTGTTGTGCAGTTTGCCGTCGGCGCGCCTGATTTCTGCCATTACCTTTTCAAGCTCGCCTTCCAGCCTTTCGCGCTCCTTGGCGGAATCCACCAAATCGCCCATAGGCACGAGCAGGGTGGCGCAGCTTACCACCTTTGCGGCGGCATTTTCGCCGACCGCCTCGGGGGAGGTGACGAACTTTATTTCAGATGCGCCAGCAAGGCGGAGTATGCAGTCTTCGTTGGCGGATATAAGCCGCTTTGAATCGGTTATAAGGTACAGCGTAACCTTTTTTGAGGGTGCGCAGCCCGTTTCGGTTTTGAGCGCGCGCACTTCCTTTATTATATCCATAACGCCCGCGAACGCCTGCGCCTCTTTGCGGTAGGTGAGGCGGGAATTGTAGCGGGGATATGCCGCAAGCATTATCCTTCCGCTTGCGCCGGGCAGCTCGGAATATATCTTTTCGGTCACGAAGGGCACGAAGGGATGCAGAAGTTTGAGAGCGCTGTCGAGAACGTATACTAAAACGGCGAGAGCCGTGTCCTTCTTCGCCTCGTCGTCTGACCAGAGCGCAGACTTGGTAAGCTCGATATACCAGTCGCAGAAGTCGTACCACATAAAGTCGTACGCCGTCTGGCAGGCGATGCCCAGTTCAAGTTTGTTGAGCGCGAGCGTTACGTCCCTTATGGTGGCTTGCAGGCGTGATATTATCCACTTATCTGCGTGGCCGAGTTTGACGTCGTGTATGCTCTTTATAGTCCTGCCCTCGCAGTTGGTGAGCACGTAGCGGCTGGCGTTCCATATCTTATTTATAAAGCCCGCCGCCGACTGCACCTTTGCGTCTGAATAGCGGATGTCGTTGCCCGTTGCAACGCCCTGCAACAGCGAGAAGCGGAGCGCGTCGGCGCCGTACTTATCTATTATTTCAAGCGGGTCTATGCCGTTGCCGAGCGATTTCGACATCTTTCTGCCCTGCTCGTCGCGCACTATACCGTGCATAAGCACGTAGCGGAAGGGCACCTTGCGCATATGCTCTATGCCCGAGAATATCATTCGCGCAACCCAGAAGAAGATTATGTCGTAACCCGTGACAAGCACGTCGGTGGGGTAGAAATACTCCAAATCGGAGGTATCTTCGGGGAAGCCGAGCGTTGAGAAGGGCCAGAGGGCGGACGAGAACCACGTATCAAGCACATCCTCGTCCTGGCGAATGTGCGCGCTGCCGCACTTGGGGCAGACGGCAGGGTCCTCCTTGGCGCAGATAACTTCGCCGCAGTCGTCGCAGTACCAGATGGGAATTCTGTGACCCCACCACAACTGGCGGGATATGCACCAATCCTTTACGTTCTCCATCCAGTTGAAGTAAATTTTTGCAAACCTTTCGGGCATAAAGGTCGTCTTTTTGTCCATAACGGCGTTTATGGCGGGGCGGGCGAGCGGCTTCATCTTTACGAACCACTGCTTTGAAACCATAGGCTCTATCGCCGTGTGGCAGCGGTAACAATGGCCCACGCTGTGCCTGTGCGGTTCGATTTTTACGAGGTTGCCAAGCGCTTTCAACTCCTCCACCACCGCCTTTCTGCACTCGTAGCGGTCCATACCGCAATACTTGCCCGCAAGCGCGTTCATAGTGCCGTCCTCGTTCATCACCTTGACTACGGGGAGGTTGTGCCTAAGGCCCACTTCAAAGTCGTTGGGGTCGTGCGCGGGGGTAATTTTTACGCAGCCCGTGCCGTACTCCATATCGGCGTGCTCGTCGGCAACGACGGGTATTGGCTTGTTTATTATGGGCAGAATTACGTTTTTGCCGATATAATTTTTATACCTTTCGTCGGCGGGGTTTACTGCCACGGCGGTGTCGCCGAACATAGTTTCGGGACGGGTGGTGGCAACTATCAGCCCCTCGGTGCCGGAGCCTTCGAGGAAGTATTTGAGGTGCCAGAAATGCGAATCTTCGTCGGTGTATTCCACCTCGGCGTCTGAAAGCGCCGTCTTGCACTCGGGGCACCAGTTGATAATTCTGTCGCCGTGGTAAATAAGGCCCTTGTTATAGAGGTTGACGAACACCTCCCTCACCGCGCGCGAGCACTTTTCGTCCATAGTGAAGGCAAGGCGCGACCAGTCGCACGAACAGCCCAGCGTTTTGAGCTGGGTTATTATTCTGCCGCCGTACTTTTCTTTCCAGTCCCACGCCAGCTTCAAAAACTCTTCGCGCGTCAAATCGGCCTTGTCTATGCCCTGCTTTTTGAGCTGTTCAACAATCTTTACTTCGGTTGCGATAGAGGCGTGGTCGGTACCGGGAAGCCAGAGGGCGCAATAGCCCTGCATTCTTTTGAACCTGATGAGCGTATCCTGATAGGTTTCGTCGAGCGCGTGCCCCATATGAAGCTGGCCCGTTATGTTGGGCGGGGGCATCATTATAGTGAAAGGAACCTTATTGTCGTCCCTCTCCGCGCGGAAGCACCCTTCCTCTTCCCATTCCTTATAAATCTGACCCTCAAAAGATTTGGGGTTGTAAGATTTTTCCATAAGTACCTCTTTAAATAAACGAAAACAGGCGGCTTTCCGCCCGTTCCCCCGTGATGAGTAATAAATGTAATACGTTTTAAATTATAAAACAAAACAGCCTGCGTTGTCAAACAATTGCAAAAGAGCATAAACTGTATTATCAAAATTTTTGGCAGTTCGAAAAACGCGCCGCCCCGTCGGCGCACAAACGGCAGAAGCCGTCTTTTACGGACGCAAAACAGGAGTTTTTTATATATGAAAAAGAGTTTGATTGCAGTTTTTGCCGCCGCCCTTGCGGCGCTTGCAATACCATTTTCGCTTGCGGGCTGCGGCGGGAGCGGCGAAGTACTTAAAATAAACGAAGTCACCCACTCGGTTTTCTACGCGCCGATGTACCTTGCCGACGCGCTGGGCTATTACGAACAAGAGGGCTTCGAGGTAGAGTTCACCAACGGCGGCGGCGCCGACAACACGATGGCGGCCGTGCTTTCAGGCTCTGCCGACGTGGGCTTCTGCGGTCCCGAGGCGGCGCTCTACATCGCCATAGGCGGCTCGTCAGATTCGCCGAAGGTATTCGGCCAGCTCACAAAGCGCGACGGCAGCTTTCTGGTTGCGCGTACTCCCGAACCCGACTTTAAGTGGTCTGACCTGGAAGGCAAAGAGATACTTGCAGGCAGGAAGGGCGGCGTGCCCGCAATGACGTTTGAATACGTTATAGAGGAGCTGGGCGTGAATGCCTCTTTGAACTACGACGTGGACTTCAACTATATGACCGCGGCGTTCGAGAGCGGCATAGCAGACTACTGCACTATGTTCGAGCCGACGGCGAGCGATTACGAGGCCGAAGGCAAGGGCTATATAGTCGCCTCTGTGGGCGAACAGTCCGGCGAAATACCGTACACCTGTTTTGCGGCGAAAGAGAGCTATATCAACGAAAACCCCGAAAAAATCGAGGGACTGCTGCGCGCCGTTACCAAGGCCACGAAATTCGTTATGGAGAACGACGCCGCCACGGTGGCCGAATACCTTGTGCCCTACTTCGACGGCACTTCGGAAGAGAGCCTTGCCAATTCCGTTCAGGCATATAAAGACATAGACGCCTGGGTTGCCAATATGGCTATGGAAGAGGCTGCGTTCACCAGGTTGCAGGACGTAATAGAAAATTCTGGCGAGCTTGAAAGGCGCGTGGACTTCGACGAACTCATACTCACCGACGTCGCGCAGAAGGTATGCGAGGAAGTATACGGCATATAAAAAAATGAGCCTTGAATTTACAGACGTAAGCTACACCTACCACACCCTTTCGGGCGAGACCGCCGCGGTAGATAAGCTCACCTTTTCGGTAAAAGAGGGCGAATTCGTATCGGTGATAGGCCCGTCGGGCTGCGGAAAGAGCACCATACTTTCGCTTGCGGCGGGGCTGATACAGCCCTCGCGCGGGAAGATAGAGCGCGGCGGCGGGGAATTCGGGTATATGTTGCAGACAGACGCCCTGTTCCCCTGGCGCACGGTCGAACAGAACATATACCTGCCGCTGGAAGTAAAAAAGAAGAATACGCCCGCTATGAGAAAGAGCGCGCTGGCGCTTGCCGAAAAGTACGGACTTAAAGACTTTTTGAAAAAGAGCCCTTCGCAGCTTTCGGGCGGGATGAGGCAGAGAGTGGCGCTGATACGCACGCTTGCCGCCCAGCCGCAGACCCTTTTGCTGGATGAACCCTTTTCGGCGCTCGATTACCAGACCAGACTTGCCGTGTGCGACGACGTGCAGGGCATAATAAAGGGCGAAAAAAAGACGGCGCTTTTGGTCACGCACGACATATCCGAGGCGATAGCGCTTTCAGACAAGGTGATAGTGCTCTCTGCCCGCCCCGCGCGGGTAGTGGGCGAACACGCCATAACCTTCGGCGAGGGCAGTCCCAAAAAGCGCAGGGAATGCAGTCAGTTCGCGGGAATGTTCGAGGTTCTGCGCGGAGAGTTGGGAATATGAGGGAAGGCAGCTCACAAAATTTCCGCCCTGGCCGAATGCGAAAAATTCCGTGAATTTGAGAAACCAAGTTTCTCTGGCGGCATTTTTAAGCGCCCACGATTATAGAAATGCCGCCATTCACTTCCGGTGAGCTCGCTTGCGCGACAAATTGAGACTTGCAGCGGCGGGACGAATGAGCCATTTCATAGCACAACGGATACCCGTTGTGCGTAGCGAAATGAGATGAGCAAACGCAAATGAAAGCGTTTGCGGTGACCGCGTGAGCAAAGCGCTACTCTGCCGAGGCTCCCGAAGGGAAACGGCAGATGCTGCAAGTGGTTTACCTTATTGCAGCCGAGACCCCCGCCTTGCAAACATTATTTATTTTTAATAATAAATTGTCATTGACGCGATTGACCTGACGGTAGCAATCGCTATTCCGTCGCTTTCGCTCCTTACGACCGAGCGTAAGCGAGCGGAGAAATCTCAACCGCAACCGTTGCCGCAAGGCAACTTATGCGCGGGCGGAGCCCGCTCATCACTAATCACGCCCAAAAGCAACTTTCAACTGCGCATAAAGCGCAATTGCCCCGCATATATGCCGCAAATAACATCATAATTTATTAAAACGATACTCCGATGAAGCACTTAAAAGATAAGAAAAAAAGCACAATTTCCGCTCAGCATTTGCTGTACCTTAAAAAAATAAGGCGCAACAAAATAATAGTTCATACCGTGCGCGCCTTTATACTGATAGCCGTAATCGGGCTGTGGGAGCTGTGCGCCCAGGTGGGCGTGTTCGACCCGTTCATAACAAGCTCGCCCTCGCGCGTGGTAAGCACCATTGCCGACCTTGCCGCCGCGGGAACGCTGTTTTACCACATAGGCATAACGCTTATGGAGACGGTTACGGGCTTTGTTATAGCCGTTGTGGCGGGCTACCTGATTGCCGTACTGCTGTGGACCAACGACGCGGTGCGCAAAATTTTTGAACCGTATATCGTAGTTCTGAACGCTCTGCCCAAAATAGCGTTAGGGCCGCTGATTATAATCTGGATGGGCACGGGATATACCGCCATAATATTTATGACCGTGCTGGTGAGCATAATCGTCTGCATAATGAATATGCTGGCGGGCTTCGTAGCCGTGGATAAGACCAAACTGCTTTTAATGCGCTCGATGGGCGCAAACAAGTTGACAATGCTGATAAAACTTGTGATACCCGCCTCTCTCCCCGCATTTATGAACACGCTGAAAGTGGCCGTAGGGCTTGCGTGGATAGGTTCGATTATGGGCGAATACATCGTTTCGCGCGCGGGGCTGGGGTACCTCATCGTATACGGCGGGCAGGTTTTCAAACTCGACCTCGTAATGGCGGCCACGTTCATACTCTGCCTGCTTGCGGGCGGAATGTACGCAATTGTAGCCATTATAGAACGGATAGTCGTAAAGCGGCGCGGCGGTCAGTAAATATATAAATTTAATGCGGCGGCAGGTAAATTGCCCCGCATATATGCCCCGATTAACATAAAAA
>URMT01000060.1 GCA_900549005.1 uncultured Eubacteriales bacterium
GGGCCGGAGCACTCGTGGTGCGGCGCTTTGTGCGGGTCGCTCGCGGCGCTTTTTTGGGGCGGCGGGGTGCGGTGCCTTGTGGGGGCCGTCTGTGGCGCAGTGTTTTGTGTGGAGGAAGCGGTGTGCGGCACCCGGCCTCGGACGGACACGGTGGAAAAGTCGGGCCGGAGCACTCGTGGTGCGGCGCTTTGTGCGGGTCGCTCGCGGCGCTTTTTTTGGGCGGCGGGGTGCGGTGCCCGGCCTTCTGTTTATTCGGCCACCTCGCCCTTGGTGCGCTTGCGCGTGTTGATGCTCAGGTAGCGCTGCAGCGTCTGCTGGAGCCGCGAGGGGTCGATGTCGCGCCGGATGTTGCCCCCCTGCGCGATGGAGATGTGGCCCGTCTCCTCCGAAACGACGATGATGATGGCGTCGGAAATCTCGCTCATGCCGATGGCCGCCCGGTGGCGCGTGCCGTAGGATTTGGGCACGGCGCTCTGCGTGACGGGCAGGATGCACTTCGCCGCCACGATGCGGTCGCCCTCGATGAGCACGGCGCCGTCGTGGAGCGGAGCATTCTTGAAGAAGATGTTCTTGAGCAGCGGCGTGGAGACCTTGGCGTCCAGCGCGATGCCGCCCTCGGCAATGAGCCTCAGGTCGCTCTGCTGGCCAATGACGATTAACGCTCCGGTCATCGATTCGGCCATCTCGCGGCAGGCCGTGACGATGGGGACGATGTTGGTCTGTGCCGGGTCGTCGCCGGCCGAAAAGATGCGGGTGATGAAGTTGAAGTGCTTCTGGCGCATGCCGATGACCTGCAGGAAGCGGCGCAGCTCGGGCTGGAAGACGATAATCAGGGCGATGGCGCCGACGCTGATTAACTGCCCGAGGATGGTCGACAGCAACTCCATGTTGAGCGTCTTGACCACGACCCACAGCAGATAGATGGCGATGATGCCCGAGAGGATATAGGGGGCGTTGGTCCCCTTCGTCATCCGGTAAATCCAGTACATGATGGCGGCGACGAGGACGATGTCGATGAAGTCGATGAATGTGAATGGAACGAAACCCATAGAGCGGTACGTACGGTTATTACGGAGCAAATGTAGGAAAAATTTGGAGACTTTCCGCCATCCGCCCCGATTTGTTGCGGGGGACGGCCCGCAGCCGCGGATGCGCCGGCCTGCCGGGTCCCTGGCGGCCGGCTGCCGACCGGGGGCAGGGACGATAGCGGGAGGATTACCTGGGCAATGTCGGAACGCTACCGGGCTTATCCCGGGGCGATGCCGGGGACGGGGGGTACTGAGTGCGGAAAAGCAGCGGTTCACGGGCAGGGGCGGTAGGGGGCTTTCTCAGCGTCCCAAAACTGGCGTCCGAACCCCGGCACCGAAAACCCGGCACGGCACAAAAAACGGGATGCCGCGCCCGGAGGCGGACATCCCGTTTTGGGGTCGGACGAAGCGCTTTTAAAATGCCCGCAGGGTCTAAAAAGCGCGCGCCCTCTTCCGTAAGCCTGCCCGCAGGTTCACCCGCAACCTTTATTTCGGGCAGCAGTTTTATAATGTCAATGCCCGTTTTCCGCTTAAATTTTTGGGCAAAAACACGGTTATACTCCCGACCTTCGACGGGAAACATTCCCGAGGCGTCGCCCACGCCAAGCACATTTTTGCCCGTGAGCTTATAGTGGACGTAGCCCGCGAGGGTAGTCAAATGCGCGACCTTATCTATGTGTTTTTCTTTATTCAAAATCGCCTGATAGTAGTGTGCAACAGACCAGCGGAGCGGTATGTTGAAATTAAAGAGCTGTGTGAGTTCCTCCGCCGCCGTTGCCGTGTTGGTGTTGCGCCAGGTGCGGAAGGGCACAAGCAGATTCCAGCTTTCGTCGAACGCGAGATAGCCGTGCATCATTGCAGATACCCCCGCCGCGGCGAGATTTTCAAGCGGCTTGCCGTAATTTTTTATAAGCTCGGCATAACTTGCCCGCAGCCCGTCTTTCACCTCTTCGAGGGAATATGTCCACTGCCCGTCTGAATACGTGTTTTCCCATTCGTGCGTGCCCTGCGCGAGAACATTGCCGTTTTCGTCCGTGAGGATTGACTTTATGCGGGTCGAACCCAGTTCTATGCCCAATATGTGTTGCATTATATCCCCCGTTCGCCGCTGAAATTTTGATATAAAAATAATCGGCGCTTTATGCGGTTTTTATTATACAACTAAACTGCCGTTTTTGCAATATGCAAAGGCAAAACAAGGGCAAAATGCGGCATATTTTGTATTTAACGAAGAAAGGTGCGCCGCGGCGCACCTTTACTTATTGTAGCTATGCACGGTCACTTTGCCGCACCGTTTTTTGAAGCTATGTTCTCGCGTGCGGTTGCCAGCATCAGCTTTATACGGTTTTCCTGGTTGACGCGCGTTGCCGAGGGGTCGTAGTCCACCGCCACTATATTTTCGTCCTTATACAGGTTTTTGAGCGTGCGGATTGCGCCCTTGCCGGCAATGTGGTTGGGCAGGCAGCCGAAGGGCTGGGCGCATACTATATTTTCCGTTCCCGTTTCGGCGAGAGCCGCCATTTCGGCGGGAATAAGCCAGCCTTCGCCCATCTTTACGCCCTGGTTCAAAACCTTGTCGGCGCACTTTCTTAAATGCTCGAAGTCGTGAATGGGCTCGAACGGGCTGTTTTTAAATATTTTTATAATGTTCTTCTGCATACGGTGGAGTACGGAATACAGAATTTTGTTCACCGTGATAAAAAGGCTCTTTTTGCCGTACAGTTTGCCGTCGTTTATGTTGTTGACCACGCAATAGAGAACGTAGTCCATAAGCACGGGCACGACGGGTTCGCAGTCTTCGGAAAGCAGGAACTCTTCGAGGTGGTTGTTGCCGAGGGCGGAATACTTTACGTAAATTTCGCCCACGATGCCCACCTTTACCTTCTCTTCCCTCTTTTTGGGGACGGCGGCGAACATTGCCACTATTTGCTTTATAATCTTTTTATAACGCGCATAGCCGCCCTTTTCGAACCTGTTCATAACGAGGTCCATAGCCCTGTCGCGCACTTCGTCTGCCGCGCCCGCCTGCTCTTCGTAAGGCTTTGTCTGGTTGTAGCACCACATTATGGCGTCGCCGTAGTAGATGGCGAAAACCAGCTTTAAAAGAAGTTTTATGCCGATGGGGAATGACGAATCTTTTTCCAGACCCGAAAAGTTGAGCGAGAGCACGGGCACCTGCGGAAATTCGGCTTTGAGCGCCTTGCGTATCAGCGATATGTAGTTCGACGCCCTGCAACCGCCGCCGGACTGGCTCATCAGCACGGCGGTGTGGTTGACGTCGTATTTGCCGCTTTTAAGCGCGTCGATATACTGCCCCACCGTGCACAGGCAGGGATAGCACGTATCGTTATGCACGTGCTTCAAGCCCTCGTCTATCACGGCGCGCGAATCGTTTTTGAGCACCTCCACGTCGTACCCTTCCAGCTTTAAAAGCCTTTCGATTATGGCAAAGTGCCAGGGGAGCATATCGGGAATGAGTATTTTATAGGTGGACTTCATCTCGCTCTTCCAGCGGGGATAATCGTCGCGGTAATCCTTTGTGTTTTTTTCTGTAAGTTGCTCTTTTTTCATAGTTTTATTTACGTTGCTACGTATATATGACAAGTTTTATTTGTAAAAATTATTGATTTTGCAATATTTTATTGGTATATTTTGAGCGGTCGCCGCACCAGAGGCAGAATTTAAATCCAGGCTTTTGACCTTCAAAGGCGTTTATTTTTTGGACTTTTTGCCCTCTTCGATGGCGGCGAGCATACTTCTAAGCCTTATTTTTACCACGCCGAGATTGTTGATTTCGTCTATCTTTATCTGGGTGTACAGCTTATCGTTCTTCTCCATAATGGAGCGAACCTCGTCGGTGGTGATTGCGTCTAACCCGCAGCCGAAGGATACGAGCTGGACGAGGTTGACGTCGTCGTGGCGGCAGGCGTATTCGGCCGCGCGGTACAATCTTGCGTGGTATGTCCACTGGTTGAGAACGTTGACCTTTACCAGGTCGGCCTCGTCGAACACGGCGTCCTCAGAAAGTACGGCAAGGTTTAAAGAAGTTAAAAGTTTGTTGATGCCGTGGTTGATTTCGTTATCGACGTGGTAGGGCCTGCCCGCAAGTATTATAATCTGCTTGCCCTCAGCCCTTGCCTTTGCGGCAATTTCGGCGCCCTTTGCGCGCACGTCGGCGTGGTACTTATAGAATCGGGCGAAGCCGTTATCAAGCGCCTTTGCCGCGTCCTTCCTCTTTATTTTATATTTTTTGAGCGCCGCACACAGCTTTTTGACGGTGTTTTCGCGCTCGTTCAAATCGATGTACGGCATTACGAAGTTTTCTTCGTTCAGCCGCTCGTTGTTGGCCTTCAACAGTTCGGGGTAATACGCCACGATGGGGCAGTTATAGTGATTTACCGAATCGTGCTCGTCGAGGTTGTAGCTTTCGCAGGGCATAAAGATGAAGTCTACGCCCTTATCCAAAAGGCTTTCTATATGCCCGTGGATGAGCTTTGCGGGGTAGCAGGCGGTATCGGAAGCAACCGTGTGCTGGCCGCGGAAATACAGCTCGCGCGAGGACTTGTCCGACAGCACTACCTCGAAACCAAGGCTTTCGAAGAAGCCTGCCCAGATGGGCAGCTGTTCATACATACCGAGTTGCAGGGGAAGCCCCACCTTTACCCCGCCCGCGTTTGCGCCAGTGATTACTTTTGGAAGGCGCTCCTGCTTGTAGGAGTAGATATCGAGGTCGGCAGAGGCAGGTTTGCGGCCCGCGCCCCTTTCGCACTTGTTGCCCGATATGTAGCGCGAACCGTCGGCAAAGGTGATTATGTTGACGTTGCACTTTGAGGTGCAGCCGCGGCAGACGGTTGACATCGACTTATACGAAAAATCTGCAAGCTCTTTTTCGCCTATGGTCGTGGACGAGCCCGCGCTCATCTCCTTTGCATACAGCGCGGCGCCGAACGCTCCCATAAGCCCCGCTATGCCGGGGCGTATTACGTTTTTGCCCGTCTCGCGCTCGAATGCGCGGAGCACGGCGTCGTTTAAGAAAGTGCCGCCCTGAACCACTATATTGTCGCCAAGTTCGTCTGCGCTTGCCGCGCGTATTACCTTGTAAATGGCGTTTTTGACTATGGATATGGAGAGGCCGGCAGAGATGTCCTCTACCGAAGAACCCTCCTTCTGCGCCTGTTTTACGGCGCTGTTCATAAATACCGTGCAGCGCGAACCGAGCTCGACGGGCTTTTTTGCGAACAGGCCGAGCTGCGAGAACTTGTCTATCTCCATTCCCATCGCGCGCGCGAATGTCTGAATGAACGAGCCGCAGCCAGAGGAGCACGCCTCGTTGAGCATTATCGAATCGATTGCGCGGTTTTTGATTTTGAAGCACTTTATGTCCTGCCCGCCGATATCGATTATGAAATCGACGTTCGGATTGAAGTGAAGCGCCGCCTTGAAGTGGGCAACCGTTTCAACTATGCCGAAGTCGGCCTTTATGGCCGCCTTTATGAGGTCTTCGCCATAGCCCGTGACGGCGCTGCCACGTATGGTTATTCTTCCGCCCGAAAGCTCGTAAATTTCTTTGAGCTTTTCAACTATTATGTCAACGGGCTGGCCGTTATTGGACTGATAGTGCGAATAGAGTATGCGGCAGTCGGGGGTAATCAGTATGAGTTTTGTGGTCGTTGAGCCGCTGTCTATGCCGAGGTAGGCGTCGCCTTCGTAGGTGGCGATGTCGGCAAAGGTCAAGTCGGTGGCGCGGTGGCGCTTTACGAACGCCGAATACTCCTCTTTATCCTTGAAAAGCGGTTCGCCCGTCACCACCTCGTCGGTGCCCGTGGCGTTTTGTATGCGCTCTGTAATCTCGTCTATCGGCATAGGCTTTACGCCCGCGGAATGGAGCGCGGCGCCTATCGACATAAAGCAGGGCGCGTCGTCGGGGAACACGGCGTTTTCTTCGGTAAGGTGCAGGGTGCGCACGAACGAGCGGCGCAGGCCCTTTAAAAAGTAGAGCGGCCCGCCCAAAAAGAGCACTTTGCCCTTTATTCTTCTGCCCTGCGCAAGGCCGGATACCGTCTGGTCGACAACCGCCTGGAAGATTGAGGCGGATATGTCCTGCTTTTTCGCGCCCTGGTTGATGAGGGGCTGAATATCGGACTTGGCGAACACGCCGCAGCGCGAGGCTATTGGATATATCTTTTCGGCTTGGAGGGCGTATTCGTCCATCTCCTGCACGGTGATGTTCAGAAGAGTGGCCATCTGGTCGATGAATGCGCCCGTGCCGCCCGCACAGCTGCCGTTCATTCGCTGTTCGGTTCCGCCGGTTATAAAGATTATTTTCGCGTCCTCGCCGCCCAGTTCAATCGCCGCGTCGGCGTCGGGGTAAAAGCGGCGTATGGCGACGAACGCCGCCTGCACTTCCTGAACGAAGTTTATGCCGCTCCTCTGCGAAAGGCCGAGGCCCGCGCTGCCCGTAATCGACGCGCAGAAGTCGCCGCCGAACTGTTCCCTGATTTTTTTAAGCTCGCCCAGAACGGTTTCGCGCACCTGAGCGAAGTGCCTTTCGTACGATTTATATAAGACCTTGCCGACTTCATCCACCACAGTGACTTTTACGGTGGTGGAGCCGACGTCTATACCCATCAGTTTAGCCATAGTACCTGCCGTTTTTTTTAAGTTTTGCGCGCGCACTTTAACGCGGCGGAGCCCGCCGTTTTTGCGGTATGCGGCGCAATACAGTATTATTTCATTGTGCATTATATCACAACGCATAAAATTTTTCAATTTTATGCGGCTGAAAATGGCGTTAAAATTTTGTGTATTATGCCAATATTTTACTGCCCGCGTCCGTAAAAAACAGCCGCCGCGCCATATGGCGCGGCGGCTGCCTGATTTTACTTACGATGAAATTATGAAAAGTCGTAGTTTTACCCTGTCAGCTTTTTTGCTGTTACTGTCACTTTATATGCTGTCGTTTCCGCAGTCGCGGCAATGGTTTGCACAGTCAGGGCAACTGCCCTCGGCGTAGCAATTGCAGGAATCTTCCGTGCAGGCGCACTCGCAACAGGCAGCATCCGCGCGGCACGATTTTTTGCGCCTGTATTTGTTGCGCGTGGCAATTCCCCCGCGAATATGCCTTTCCGAAAGGTTTTTATCGAGCACCTTGCGCACGGCGGCATAGAGTTCGGCGTCGCTGTCTTTCAGCCGTTCGGCCACGTCTTTATGCACGGTGGACTTGCTTATGCCGAAATGGTTTGCGCAGGCACGCACCGTGGCGCCGGTAGACAGAATATATTCGGCGCAGCTTCTTGCCCGCCGCTCCATATAGTCCCACATAGAAAAACTTCCCCCGAAAATTTGGTGATGTTACATTCTATGTCGGATATTGTAATATTATGCCGCACGCGTTGGCGCGCCTGATACATAAACACCCAAAAAAACTGATTTTGTATACACATAAAAGGCGGCGCGCCAAAAAAGCGCGCCGCCGCGGAATTTAACGGGTTTGTTGTTAAGTTTACTTCCTTTTAGTGCGGATGGCCCTGCCGCCCGTCAGCACTATCATCTTTACGGCTTCGAGCGAGAAGTCGTCGGCAACGACTATGAGCGGCTTATCCAGCTTTCCGCGGGCAAGCACTTTGATGTAAGTTACGTTTTTGGGGAAATACGAAACGCGCCGCTTGATTTCGGCAACCGTCACCTTTTCGCCCTCGTTAAAGAATTTGCCCAGCGTGTCTACGTTGACTATGCCGCTCTTGGTGCGGTCAGAAACTTCGTTGCCTTCCTGCACGCGCAGTTTTGCGCGGTCGTCCGCCATATACGAACCTACGTCGGAGGCGTTTATTTCATCAAGTTCGTCGTCGTCATCGTCGTCGAAATCTTCGCCAGCAAAATCGTCGTCGTCCTCAAACTCTTCCTCTTCGTTTTCGGTCTTTTCTTCGATGGCGACTTCGCGGTAGCTTACTATTTTGATAAGCCCGCGCTCAACGAGCGACTGCGTGTCTTCATATGGTATTGCGGCAAAATCTTCGTCTTCGTGCCCCGAAGGTTCAGTTCCCTCGAACAGGAAGGCTATCAGCTCCTTTGCATACCTGAGCCTGCGCTCGTTCTTTATGCGGTACATAAGGGGCGTATTTGCAAACTTTGCGTAGCGCGACATATCGTCGACTATATACTTGCTCTCTTCGTAGTTTTCGGGGTCGAGCGCAAGGCAGAGGCAGAGCGTTTTGCCGCGTATTACAAATTTTGCCGCCGCAGGTCTGCCCTTCCTGAAAGATTCGTGCCGCCAGCTTATGCGGGACGTGACCTTTTTATAAGAAAACAGGCAGTTTTTCAGCTCTGAATAGTACCTTTTAACCGTGTCGTCAGACTGTATGAGCTTGGCTTCGAAACTCCTGTTGTAGCGGTAGCGTATGAACATTCCCGGCGACGCCACGATGTTCATTACCTTTGCGCCTTCGGGAATAGGTTCCGCATTTTCAAAAGCAGGCGCGGCCGCGCGGACAGTTTCCGAAATTTCCGCGGCGGGTTCAGCCGCAGGCGCGGGTTCGGACGCCTTTTCGTCGGCCGCCTCGGGTTCGGTTATGATTTCAGCCGCGGGTTCGGACGCCTTTTCGGGCGCGGATTCAGCCGCGGGAGCAGATTCCACTGCTTCGGCGGCGGGCTCTGAGGCGGGTGCGCCCTCAGAAACTTCCGTAACGGTTTCGGGCTGTACTTCGGCCGCGGGTTCAACCGCAGGTTCGGTTATGATTTCAGCCGCGGGTTCGGGCAGCTCGGTTACAGCTTCTTCCGAAGGAACAGATTCGGCCGCGGGAGCTTTCTCCTCCACGGGTCCCTGTTCGGGAGCAGATTCCCCTGCTTCGGCGGCAGCCACGGGCTGTTCGGAAGTTTGTTCCTGTGCGGCATTCTTTTTGTTGCACCTGTGCCTTACGGCAGCCACAGTTATTACTACGGCAAGAACAATCAGCACCGCAGCTATTATTATTATGGAAATGAGATTTTCTTCTATTACCGCGGGAAGAAGCAATGAACGTGAAAACAACATAATGTATCGCCTCGCGCATATTTTCGGTAAAACCGCGCGCGGGCATCCCCCTGTAATTTATTTGGTTGCGCCGCCCGCACTAAGGCAATGCGGCGAAAAGTTACTGTGTTACGGCTTCGACTTTGACCGATATTTTGGTGAGCACACCTTCGGCAAGCCTCAGTTCAACGTCGTAATCGCCCGCTTCGCGCAGCGGCGAAGCAAGGTTTATCTTCTTTTTGTCCACCTGATATCCGCCCTCTGCAAGCGCGGCGGAAATATCTGCTGCGGTGACCGAGCCAAACAGCCTGCCGCCGGCACCCGCCTTGACTTTTACGGTGAATTTTTTGCCTTTGAGTTCGGCGGCAAGGGCGTGCGCCGCTTTGAGCTCTTCCGCCTTGTGGAAGGTGGCCGCCGCTTTCTTCTGGGCTATATCGTTGATTTTTACGGCGGTAGCCTGTTCGGCATAGCCGCCCTTTATAAGGTAATTGCGGGCGTAGCTGTCGCTTACCTCAACAAGGTCGCCCTTCTTACCCTGGCCTTTAACGTCTTTTAAAAGTATGACGCGCATATTTACACCTCGTATTGTTGCTTTCTTATATTATAAAATTTTGGCGCCGATTTGTCAATAGCATAAAGCCGAATGCAAATAGTTTAAACCTGATTTAAAGCGGGCATATCACAACATCTGCCGCGTTAAAGCCCTTGAACGTGCTACCGAGCACGCCCTGCGGACTTTGCCTTGCATCTGCGGCAATCTGCCCGCTTTAAATTGCTACGCACCCCCAAAGAGCGTATTTTGCGGTGAATTGACGCGAAGACGAAGCGGCAATACTCTCTGCGGTATTGCAATGAGGATGAGCGGCAAGGCGCGCAAAAGCCGCCTTTGGGGGGCTGGTTCAAGCTATTAGCACTCGGCTAAAAAAGTTGAAAAGGTGCGGCAGTATGCCGCAAACAACGCAGTTTTTTGTATTTCGGGCATACGCGTGAATAATGCGCGCAAAAGCGCGCACAATAATTTGCGGGAGGTGAATTCACTATGATGGATAACGTAAACAAGGGCGTTGCCTGCGACGTGACCAACTGCAAGTATAACTCGGAAGGCGTGAACTGCACGCTCAACAAGATACAGGTAGGCTGCGGCAACGAACAGTGCACCTGCTGCGAAAGTTTTGCAGAAAAATACTGAAAATAAATAACTGCAAATTATGCGGCACAAGCCCGCGCACGAAATTGTGCGCGGGCTTGTGAGCTGAC
>URMT01000061.1 GCA_900549005.1 uncultured Eubacteriales bacterium
ATGCCGCCGCGCCCGCTGAATTGCTGTATTATATTGTTTTTTTAAGTTAAAAGTTCTCTGCCAAAGTTAAATTTTTGTAAGGTGTTTCATCAGCCCGCCGTCGGATATTATCTCCTGAATGAACGGGGGGAAGGGTTCGGCCTTGTAGCTCTTGCCCGTGGTTTCGTTAAAAATCACGCCCTCGCCCAAATCGCACGATACAATGTCGCCCGCAGAAATGCCTTTTACCGCCTCGGGGCATTCGAGTATGGGCAGGCCTATATTTATGGAATTGCGGTAAAAGATTCGCGCAAAGCTGTTGGCAATAACCAGGCTCACGCCGCTCGCCTTTATCGCGATGGGCGCGTGCTCGCGCGAGGAGCCGCAACCGAAGTTATCTTCGGCAACTATAATGTCGCCAGCCTTCACGTTCTTTATAAAGTCGGGGTCGATGTCCTCCATACAGTGGCTTGCAAGCTCCTTTTCGGAGGTGGTGTTCAGATACCTTGCGGGGATAATTACGTCGGTATCGACGTCGTTCCCGTATTTAAAAACTCTGCCTTTTACTTTCATTGCGTTTTTCCTTAAAATATTTTCTGATGAAAGAGATGCGAGTAAGACGCGAAGCGCGAGGAAGGCCAAAGGGAGTTTACTTTTGGGCAAATGACCGAATGGCTCCGCAGCGCGACAAAGTATTACGACGCAGATATTTCGTCAGGGGTGGCAAGTTTGCCTGCAACGGCACTGGCCGCCGCCACATAGGGAGAGGCGAGGTAAACCTCGCTGGTTATGTGCCCCATTCTGCCCACAAAGTTGCGGTTTGTGGTGGAAACGCACCTCTCGCCCTCGGCAAGTATGCCCATATGCCCGCCCAGGCAGGGGCCGCAGGTGGGGGTGGAAACTACCGCGCCGGCGCGTATGAAAGTTTCTACAAGCCCCTCTTTCACCGCCTGCAAATATACTTCGTTGGTGGCGGGTATGATTATCGTGCGCACGTTCTTTGCAACGTGTTTGCCTTTCAGAACTTTTGCCGCGATGCGCAAATCGGAAATCCTGCCGTTCGTGCAGCTGCCTATAACCACCTGGTCAATCTTTACGTCGCCCCACTCGTCGGGAGTCTTTGTGTTTTCGGGAAGGTGGGGGAAGGATACGGTGGGTTTCAGCGAAGAGAGGTCTATTTCGTACTCGGCCTCGTATTCGGCCTCGTCGTCGGCCATATAAATTTTAGGACTGCGTTTGAACCTGCCGTTCATATATTCCAGCGTGAGCGCGTCTACGGGGAAAATGCCGTTCTTCGCGCCCGCCTCGATTGCCATATTGCACACCGTGAACCTGTCGTCCATAGTAAGGTGCTTTACGCCGTCACCGAAAAACTCCATCGATTTATACAGCGCGCCGTCTACGCCTATCATTCCGATAATGTGCAAAATCAAATCTTTGCCGCACACGTTCTTTGCGGGCTTGCCGCGGAGAATGAACTTGATGGCGGAGGGTACCTTGAACCAGCACTCGCCTGTCATCATTCCCGCCGCCATATCGGTGGAGCCGACGCCCGTGGAGAAGGCGCCCAAAGCGCCGTAAGTGCAGGTGTGGCTGTCTGCGCCTATAACCAGGTCGCCCGCGCCCACAAGTCCCTGTTCGGGCAAAAGGGCGTGCTCTATGCCCATCGTGCCCACGTCAAAAAAATTATCTATGTCCTGTTCGGCGGCAAATTCGCGGCACAGCTTGCACTGCTGCGCGCTCTTTATATCCTTGTTGGGCGCAAAGTGGTCCATAACAAGCGCAATTTTGCCCTTTTCGGCAACCGCCTTTGCGCCCGCCTTTTTAAATTCCTTTATGGCAACGGGGCCGGTTATGTCGTTGGCGAGCACCATATCGAGCTTGGCCTGAATGAGCTGCCCTGCCTTTACTTCTTTAAGCCCCGCGTGCGCCGCAAGAATTTTTTGCGACATTGTCATTGCCATATGAGTTCCTCCCTCGGTGTGGCAGTTTTTTGCAAAGTTATATTGGTAAAATACGCCTTCGGCGACAGCCGAAGGGTATACGTAAATTTCAATCTGAAAACAGTGTAGGTTTTGAGCTTATGCGCTGACTTCCTCTTCGCCGAAGCTGTTTTCAAACGCCTCGTCGTAGAGGGGCGCTTCTGCAAAGTCAAGCACTACGCTGCCGCGCGCCGCGCGCGCTCTTATCGATTTGCCGCTTGCGGAAAGATTGTCTTTCCCGCTGACTGCGGCGCCTTCCAGCTCTATCGTATAGTCGTTTTCGCAGCCGAGCATACTCGCGGCTATGTTGCCGTCTTCCGAGTTGAGCACGGCAAAATCGCACGCAGAGTTGCACAACCCTATATTGCCCTTCTTTATGCGGCATTCCGCCTTCTTGCAGAAGGTTTTGTCTATTTCAACCCTGCCGCCCTTTGCAAGCGCGTTGGCAAGGTTTTTAACCGTTATGCCCTCGGCAGAGATGTCCAGCTCGTCTGCCTTTACGTAAAGGTTTTCAAAAGTTGCGTGCTTTACAGAAACTTTAAGCATTTTGCCTGCAACCGTCACGTCGCCGAAAAAGCCGCCGTCTATCGCAACGCCGCCCTTTGCAAGGCTGATGTTCACGTCGGGAACCATACTTTCGGGCACGAATACCGTAATTTCGGGGCGCCTTGTTCTTGAAAACAGAACTTTGTTCTGCCTTATTTCAAGCCTTCCTTCGCTCTCTGCAAGCGTGGGGCGGAAGCTCTTGGAGTACTGTATGCAAAGTTCTGCCTTTGCAGTGCTCTTAACGTTTACCTGTGCGCCGCAGGCGTCTATATGTACAGCGTTGACTTCGCCGTGCGCGAAGTAATTCGCAAGTTTCTTCATATTCATTTTTATATCTCCTTTAAAGGCGGGGCTTCTGCCCCTCAATGCGGAAATTTATCCGCAGATGCGCGGCCTCTTCCGGCCGCTTTCGGTCTGTCAGCTCCCTTGCTGTGGTGTGTGTGAGGCGGGCCCTGAACTTCCTCCGCAGAAAAATTTTTTATTTGCGGTTAAAATTTCCGCGCCGCGCAGGCAGTTTTTGTTGCAGGTCTGCGCGCGCCCTGTGTGAATGGCCCTTAAATCTGAATTACAATCAGGTTATTTTATTTCAATCTTTGCTGAGTTCTTTTTGTCAGCTTAATTCTGTGCGCGCCTGTTGCGCGCAAATTTGCCGCGCCGTACAGCGCGTTATTATATTTATTTTATAACGTTGTGCCGCCGCGGTCAAATGCTTTTGGGCACATAGGCAGAATATCTGCCCGATTTTTGTGGTATTTTTGTAATTTTTTGCCTGCCGACGGACTTTTGTGCCGTCGGCAGGGGTGTATTTTTATATCTTCGGCCGTATTCCCGCGCATAATATTATATGCGCCGCGGTGCGCGGCCTTACAAACTATCCGTTACAGTTTGCGGAATACGGCGCCTTCGGAGGCGGAGGTAACGCTCGCGCGGTAGCGCGCAAGGTAGCCGTCTGCGGGCTTTACGAGCGGCTTGAAGTTTTTGCGCCTCTTTTCTATCTCTTCGTCGCTCACGCGCAGGTTGATGGCGCAGTTTTCGATGTCGATGTCGATTATGTCGCCGTCCTGCACCAGCCCTATAAGCCCGCCTGCGGCGGCTTCGGGGCATACGTGCCCTATCGCCGCGCCGCGCGTCGCGCCCGAAAATCTGCCGTCGGTAATCAGAGCACAGTCTGCGCCCAGTCCCGCGCCAACGATGGCGGAGGTGGGGGTGAGCATCTCGCGCATTCCGGGGCCGCCTACGGGGCCTTCGTAGCGTATTACAACCACGTCGCCCTTTACGATTTTGCCCGAAGAGATGGCGCGCATAGCCTCTTCCTCGCTGTTAAAGCACTTTGCGGGGCCGCTGTGCTTGTACATTTTAGGGTCTACCGCAGACTTCTTCACAACCGAGCCCTCGGCGGCGAGGTTGCCCTTCAATATCACCAGTCCGCCCGTCTTTGAATAGGGGTCTGAAACGGGGCGGATAATCTCTGTGTCGAGTATCTTTGCGTTCTTTACTGTCTCTGCAAGCGTAATTCCGCCCGCAGTCATCACGCTGCCGTCCAGAAGGCCGCAATCGAGCAGTTCCTTCATCACGGCAGAAATTCCGCCCGCTTCGTTCAGCTCTTCGATGTAGTGCTCGCCCGCGGGCGCCAGCCTGCAAAGGTTGGGCGTTCTTGAAGAAATTTCGTTCATTATGTCGATTGAAACTTTGCCTTTCAGCCCCGCCTCGTTTGCTATCGCCAGAAGGTGCAGAACGGAGTTGGTGGAGGCGCCTATCGCCATATCCACGGTTTCGGCATTCTTAAATGCCTGCGCCGTCATTATGTCGAGGGGGCGTATGTTCCTTTCAAGTAGTTTCATAACGGCCTCGCCGGTCTCTTTGGCGAGCGCCAGCCTCTGCGAATATACGGCGGGTATGGTGCCGTTGCCGGGAAGCGCCATTCCCAGTGCCTCGCACAGGCAGTTCATCGAATTTGCCGTAAACATACCCGAGCACGACCCGCAGGTGGGGCAGGCGCCGCATTCAAAGGCTTTAAGCGTGTCGCCGTCTATTCTGCCTGCGTTGTAAGCGCCCACTTCCTCGAACATAGTGGAAAGCGAGGTCTTTTTGCCGCGCACGTGCCCTGCGAGCATAGGCCCGCCCGAAACGAATACAGAGGGTATGTTCACCCTCGCCGCGGCCATAAGCATACCGGGGATAATCTTGTCGCAGTTGCCTATAAAGATTGCCGCCTGGAATGCGTGCGCACGGATAAGAATTTCGGCGCTGTCTGCAATAATCTCGCGGGAGGGGAGGGAGTACCTCATTCCCGCGTGGCCCATTGCAATGCCGTCGCATACGCCAATCGAGGGCACAATCACGGGTTTGCCGCCCGCGGCTATTACGCCCTCCGCGGCCGCCCTTGCAACCTCGTTTAAGTGCATATGCCCGGGTATAATCTCGCTCTGCGCGCAGATTATGCCCACGAGCGGTTTTTTCATCTCGGAATCTGTCCAGCCCAAGGCGCGCAGCAGCGAACGCTGCGAGCTCATATCGGTGCTTTCAGAAAATATATTGTTCATAATAACTCCGCCTGAATGTCGCTATATCGCGACAAGTTTTATTGTAATTTATTCAGCCCGCTAAGCAAGGAGAGGCTTAATTGCGGTTGAGGTTTCTTCACTCGCCAACGCTCGGTCGTAAGGAGCGAAGCGACAGAATAGCGATTGCTACCGTAAGGTCAATCGCGTCAATGACAACTATTCTAAAATAATAATGTGCGCAAGGCGAATTTAGTTCGCCGTTAAGCGCGACTCAATTTGCCGCGAAAGCAGGCTCACCAAAGGGGGAATTGCCCCGATTATATTATCGAGGGCCCTTATAAATCGGGGCAAGGGGGGGAGCTGGCTCCCCCGAAATCACGAAGATTTTACGGCGTCACCAGCCGTAAAATCTGTGAGTCACTTTATATATTGTCCCCATAGCAGTCCCTGTCTTTAAGGGTGTGCCTGCCGCGAGCAAGCACGGTTACGCCCGTGCGCTGCATTTCAAGTATGCCGTAAGGCTCTATCACTTTCAAAAATGCGTCAAGTTTTGTTGGTATGCCCGTCAGTTCCAGAATCATCGTGTCGGGTGAAAGGTCAACTACCTTTGCCTTGTAAATTTCCTTTATCTCAACAATCTGGCTGCGCATTTCGGCCGTGGCGGGAACCTTTACCAAAAGCAGCTCTCTGTAAACGCAGTCAAGTTCGTCGGCACAGCCAATCTTTTTAACGTCGTCCAGCTTGTCCATCTGCTTTATCATCTGATAGAGCATATATTCGTCGCCGATAAGAACTATGGTCATTCGCGAAAGTTCAGGGTCTTCGGTGGCGCATACGGTAAGGCTCTCTATGTTATATCCGCGCCTTGCAAACAGACCGCTTATGCGCGTAAGCACGCCGCTTCTGTTGGCAACAAGTGCGCCTATGGTGTATCTTCTGGGGTCTTTCTTGTAATCCGCCATATCAGTTTTCCTCCATTTTCAGAAGTTGCGTGTCGTACGTCATTCCGGGCTTTATCATCGGAAGCACGTTTTCGTCCGCAGAGATTCGGCAGTCCACAAGCACGGGGCCTTCGCCCTTTTCAGCGTACGCGAACGCCTCTTTCAGAACGGGTTCCACATCGGCTTCCTTTTCTATGAACATTCCCTTGGCGCCGAAGCTCTCGGCAAATTTGACGTAGTTTGTCTTTTTGTGCAAAGTCGTCTGCGAAAAGCGCCTGCCGTAAAAAATCTTCTGCCACTGGCGCACCATTCCCAGAACGCCGTTGTTCATAAGCAGTATCACTACGGGGGTGCCCTGCGTCACCGCGGTAGAGAGTTCGTTCAGGTTCATATTGAAGCAGCCGTCGCCCGTAACAAGCACGGCGGGCTTGCCCGTGCCGAAGCACGCGCCTATCGCCGCGCCCATTCCGTAGCCCATCGTGCCAAGTCCGCCCGAAGAGCAGAACAGGCGGGGCTTGTTCACGTGGTAATACTGCGCCGTCCACATCTGGTGCTGGCCTACGTCGGTCACAACGGGTATATCTTTGGGCGCCAGCTTCGAAGCTGCGCTTATTATCTTGTAAGCAAGGAAGTTGGTATCCTTTTTCAGCTTTTCCTCGCTCATATAGCCCGCCGCCTGTTCCAGCCATTCGCCACGCTCGCGCTTTCCCAGAGCGGGGACGAGTGTTTTAAGAGCCTCGCCCAAATCGCCCATCACGTGTATGTCTGAATGCACGTTCTTGTCTATCTCGGCGTTGTCGATGTCTATGTGAATTACCGTCTTGTTCTTTGCGAACATATCGCGGTTCAAAGCCACCCTGTCGGAAAAGCGTGTGCCCAGGGCGATTACCGTATCCGCCTGCATAAGCGTTTTTGCGGCGGCAACCGTGCCGTGCATACCAATCATTCCCAGGCAGTGCCTGTCGGCGTCGGGTATGCAGCCCTTGCCCATAAGCGTGTATGCCACGGGGCAGTCCTGGTTTTCTGCAAGTTTTTTAAGAAGGCCCGAAGCGTTTGCCGAAATTATGCCGCCGCCCGCAATAATGATGGGGCGCTTGCTCTCGTTAATCGCCTCAATCGCGCCCGCAAGTTTGCTTTCGGGCACGGGGAGGGGAGAGTAGTGTTCGGGCTTTGCGGGTGTATATTCGCACTCGTCCGTCTGCACGTTTTTGAGTATGTCTATAAGCACGGGGCCCTTTCTGCCGCTGCCTGCAAGGTAAAACGCCTTGCGCACAACGTCCGCAAGTTCTTTTACGTCTTTTACGATGAAGTTGTGTTTTGTTATGGGCATAGTGATACCGCAGATGTCTATCTCCTGGAATGAATCTCTGCCCAAAAGGCTGATGCCTACGTTGCCCGTGATTGCGACGAGGGGTATTGAGTCCATATAAGCCGTCGCAATGCCCGTAACCAGGTTGGTGGCGCCGGGGCCGCTGGTGGCAAAGCATACGCCCGTCTTACCCGTAACGCGCGCATACCCGTCGGCCGCGTGCGCGGCGCCCTGCTCGTGCGCGGTGAGAATGTGGTTTATTTTGCCGTTTCTGTAAAGTGCGTCGTAAATGTCGAGCACCGTTCCCCCGGGGTAGCCGAATATGGTGTCTACCCCCTGCTCCAAAAGGCAGTTTATAAGGATATCCGCTCCTTTCATTTTCATAATCTCATCAGACTCCTCAAATAATATTGTAATTTGCTCTTAGTTGCAATGAAAATTATAATAATAGCTTATTATATCTATAATAATAGTTACGGCTGGTTGCTGTCAAGCAATTTATAAGATTAAAGCAATGAAGTGCGCGCTTAAACCGCTGTCAGATTTTGCCGTAGTCGGCGGCAATGGCGCACAAAACCTGCTTTGTGCCGTCGTCAGTCTTTATCTTGTCAGAAATTTCCACGCCGAATATCAGCAGAATATCGTCGCCGGAGGCGAGGAGGGGGATGCGCCTTCTGAGGTGCAGGGGTATTTTTTTATCGGTAAAATAATCGCCCAGCTTCTTCGTTCCCCCGCCGAACTTTGTGAACTTGTCGCCCGCCCGCGCAAAGCGTACAATTGCGTCTGCTGGTATTTTTCCGCCGTCGTAGCGCAGCGCCCTGAAAGGGACGTGCGGCATACCCTTCTGCAATGCTTCAAGGTGGTCGTCAGAGTCCGTTCGGCCGCATATATGCGCAATCTGTCCGCAATATTTGTTGGTTACAAGGTTCAAAAAGTCGGCATAAGGCCTGCCCTCGTCCGCGGCGGAAAACGCGCCCTCGTCGGCTATGCACACGCGCCCGTCCTCGCGGAAGGCCGTAAGTCCCAAAAACTCAAACTTCTTTCCGCTTTCGGCAAATTGCAGGCGGTACAGCCGCTCCAAATGTTCGCTTGTATAGTCTTTCCTGCCGTAATATGCCGCAACTATCTTTGCCGCCGCACGGCGGAAAAGTACCTTTTCGTCGCAGAATAAAATGTAGCAGCCGTAAGGCTCCCGCCTTAAAATCAGCTTGTCTGCCCTGCGGCCCAAATACTCTTCGTCCTCTGCGGCCAGGCGCGAAAAGCGGTATATCGCCCGCGCCGCGCCGGGCACGGCTATTTCAAGTTCGGGCATAACTTTCTGCCTTATCTTGTTGCGGGTGTAGTCCGTTTCAAAGTTTGTTTCGTCGTCTACATAGGGTATACCGTTTGCGGCAACGTATTCGTCAATCTCTTCGCGCGTGCAGGCAATCAGCGGGCGTATCAGCTTAAACGGCCTGCCCGCAGCCTTGCTCAGGTCCTCGTCGGTTATGCCCTTCATTCCGCTCAGCGCCGTGCCCCTCGCAAGGTTAAAAAGCACCGTTTCGGCGTTGTCGCCAAGGTGGTGTGCCGTGGCAACGCAGTCGCAGTGCGCGGCTTCGGCAACGTAACATTCAAAAATGCGCCACGCGCGCGCTTCGCCCTCGCTTTCCAGCTTCCTGTCTGCAACGTAAAGGGAGAGTGGAATTCCGTTCTTTTCGCAGTAATCTGCCACAAACGCGCTGTCGCGCGCGGAAGCCTCGCCGCGTATCCCGTGGTCGCAGTTGAGGGCGGTGAGGGTAATGTTATATTCTGCCGCGTGCGCGTGAATGTAGTGCAAAAGCGCCATCGAATCGCGCCCGCCCGATACGGCCGCACATATTTTTAAGTTTGCATACCTGGCAAGGTTGACGTTCATAGTATAATTGTATCACTTTTTTCGGCCGTTTGCAATAGTAATGCGCATTTTAGGGCGCGTGTTTTGCATCGCATTTGCGGGGAGGACGGCGAATAAAAAAACTTGTTTTTAAAAATTTTGAAAAGCTGACCGAAAAAAGGTTGACAAAAGCACATTTATTTAATAATATAATAAGGCTTTACAAAAGAGCGCACACATTGCGCCGTATGTAAATTTATCGCGGGGTAGAGCAGCCAGGTAGCTCGTCGGGCTCATAACCCGGAGGTCGCGAGGTTCGAATCCCGCCCCCGCAACCAGCTCGGAGCGCGGTTGCCCTTGCAATAATTCGGGCAAGCCCGAACTATTTGCTTTCGCACCGGCTCCTCGCTTTTCGCGAAAAGTTCTTCGATACTTTTCGCGAGGAGTATTAAAGTAAGGTAAAGATTTTCAAGAAATCGGCTCCTCGCTTTTCACCAAAAGTTCTTCGATACTTTTGGTGAGGAGTTATAATGAGGTCAGGAGTTTGTCATTTCGACCGAAGTGCAGCGGAGCGGAGAAATCTCTCCGATATAGCAAAAGAAGGCAAAGTCCTAACCGAAAATCAAAAACAAACGTGCGCTTAACGCGCGGTAAAGAGTGCCGCCATTAAACGCACGCTTTTAATGGCGACGTAGCTTAGTTGGTCTATAGCGGCCGGTTCATACCCGGCAGGTCGGCGGTTCGAATCCACCCGTCGCTACCAAAAAGGATAAAGCCGCGAAGATAAGCGGTTTTACATATAGCCGAGCGCAGAAAGCGCAAAGCGACAAGGCCCCATGGTCAAGCGGTCTAAGACATCGCCCTTTCACGGCGGTAACTCGGGTTCGAGTCCCGATGGGGTCACCAAACAAGTTAAAGGCGAACCCGTTTCCATTAGGAGACGGATTCGCCTTTATCGTGTGGTTAAAAATGTAAGGCTATGTCACAACAAACAGTTGATAAATAGCCATTTTTATAGGGGAGTATCA
>URMT01000062.1 GCA_900549005.1 uncultured Eubacteriales bacterium
TGACTGAGCAGAACCGTAAGCGCGACACAGTAATGCGACGCATATACAAGGGAAAGCGGCGCCCGTAGAATGTTGAAATCAGTAGGCGCGGGCGAATATAACCATATGCTCCGCCTTCTTCCCGCACACGGCGCAAGTTTCTGCCGTTTCGCCCTCGGCGTATACCCTGGCGGTGGCGGCGGTTTCGGCCTTGATTTTATCTTCGCACTCGCGGCAGCCGCACCAGCCCGCCTTTACAAAGTTGCCGCCCTCCACTCCCGCGAGGATACCAGCCATATCGGTGGCGTAAACTATGCGCTTGTCGCGGCGGGCGCGCGCCGATTCGAGCATATTTTTCTGCACTTCGGAAAGCAGAGTCTGAACGCCCTCTGCCGCGCCGTCGAGCGTAAGTTCGCACTTTTCGAGCGTGTCGCGGCGGAACGCGAGAACTTTGCCCGCCTCGATGTCGCGGGGGCCGAGTTCAAGGCGAAGGGGCACGCCCTTCATCTCCCATTCGTTGAACTTCCAGCCGGGGCTGTTATCGGTATCGTCGAGCTTTACCCTTACGCCCGCGGCTTCAAGCTGCTCTTTCAGCTCTGCGCACTTTTCCATCACGCCCGCCTTTTTTGCCGCGATGGGCACGATGACGACCTGTATGGGCGCAACCACGGGGGGAAGCGCCAGGCCGCGCTGGTCGCCGTGGGCCATAATCAGAGCGCCGATGAGCCTTGTGGATACGCCCCAGCTTGAAGTGTATACGTACTTCAACACGCCGTCTTTATCGAGGAACTTTATATCGAACGCCTTGGCGAAGTTCTGGCCGAGGTAGTGCGAGGTGCCCGCCTGCAAACTCTTGCCGTCGTGCATCATCGCCTCCATTCCGAAGGTAGCCACGGCGCCAGCAAACTTTTCTTTTTCGGTCTTTTTGCCCGTTATTACGGGAATTGCAAGGCAGTTTTCGGCAAATTCCTTATACACGCCCAGCATCTTAATCGTCTCTTCCAGCGCCTCCTCTTCGGTGGCGTGGGCGGTGTGACCCTCCTGCCATAAAAATTCCGACGTGCGGAGGAAGGGGCGCGTGGTCTTTTCCCAGCGCATTACGTTTGCCCACTGGTTCATAAGAACGGGCAGGTCGCGGTAAGACTGTATCCACTTGGAATACATATTGCCGAAGATTGTTTCTGACGTGGGGCGCACGACGAGAGGTTCTGCAAGCTCTTCGCCGCCCGCGTGGGTCACTACCGCAACTTCGGGGGCGAAGCCTTCGACGTGCTCCTTCTCCTTGGATAAAAAGCTCATAGGAATGAGCAGGGGGAAATATGCGTTTTCGTGCCCCGTGGCTTTGAAGCGCTTGTCGAGTTCCCTTTGAATGTTCTCCCATATGGCGTAGCCGTAAGGGCGTATTACCATTGTGCCCTTTACGGGGCCGTAATCGACGAGCTTGGTCTTTAAAACCACGTCGGTATACCACTGGGGAAAGTCGCTCTCTATATCGGCAATCTGGTTGACGAATTTGCCGTCTTTGTTGTCTGCCATAAAAAAATCTCCTCAAAAAATCCCCCGCGCATTGCGGCGGGGCTGTGTTTGACTTTTCTTTGAAATTATATCATATCAGCCGCCGCGCCTGCAATTGTTTTGCAAAGCATAATTTAAAATTTTGGCGTACGCGGGCATAAACACGCCCGCGCATTGCTTTAAATAAGTATGGCTTTATTTGAAGAGAGGAAAAATTAAATTGCCCGCGGGGCAAAATATATGATAAAAACTTGCGGCAAACACTTGTGTTTGGACGGCCGAAATTGTATAATAAAAGGGAATATGATGGCTAACGGATTTATAAAACTTAAAAGCGGAACAGACGTGCGCGGAGTAGCTTCGCCCATATTGGGCAGGACGGTGACCCTTACCGAAGAGGCCACCGAAACGATTGCCCGCGCATTTGCGACCTGGCTGCAAAAAAAGACGGGCAAAACCCGCCTTAAAATTGCGCTGGGCAACGACAGCAGAATTACCGCAAAACAGCTTGTTGAGGCATTTGAACGCGGCGCCACAAAGAGCGGCGCTGACGTTGTGTATACCGGCCTTTCTTCCACCCCCTCGATGTTTATGATTTTGCAGGACGAAAAGAGGGCGCTCGACGGCTCTGTAATGGTGACGGCTTCGCACCTGCCTGCGGACAGAAACGGACTTAAATTCTTTGCTCCCGAGGGCGGACTTGAAGGCGAGGACGTGGACGAGATACTTGCAATCGCGCAGAGCGGCAATTTTGCCGAAGGCCCCGGCAGGGTTTTTGAAGATTACTTTATGGACGAATACAGCGAAATTCTTGTTGCCCGCGTGAGAAAGGCGTGCGGCACCGAAAGACCGCTGGAAGGAAAGAAAGTTATTGTTGACGCGGGCAACGGCGCGGGCGGTTTTTTTACCGAAAAGGTGCTTAAACCGCTGGGTGCGGACACGGCAGGCAGCCTTTACCTTGAACCCGACGGAACGTTCCCCCACCACGCGCCCAACCCCGAGGATAAAGTTGCGATAGACACGCTCAAAAAACAGGTGCTCGCCTGCCACGCGGATTTGGGCATAATTTTCGACACCGACGTAGACCGCGCGGGCGCCGTGGACGTAAAGGGCGAAGAGATAAACAGGAACAGGCTGATAGCGCTCATCTCGGCGCAGCTCCTTGCAAAGCGGCCGGGGACGATAGTCACCGACTCGGTTACCAGCGACGGACTGACCAAGTTCATTGAAGAGCGCGGAGGCAGGCACCACCGCTATATGCGCGGCTACCGAAACGTAATAGACGAGTGCAAGCGGCTGAACGACGCGGGAGAATACTCTCCCCTCGCCGTGGAAACTTCGGGGCACTGCGCGTTCAAAGACAACTACTTTTTGGACGACGGCGCTTACCTCGTTACCGAAATACTCATAATACTTGCGGGGCAGCTTAAAAAGGGAAAGCGTCTTGCCGACCTTATAAGCGGGCTGGAAGAACCCGCCGAGGCGACCGAGATAAGGCTGCCGATAGATTGCGACGAGTTCCGGGAGTACGGAAAAATTGTACTTAAAAACTTTGAGAGCGCTGTAAAGGGTTGCGGGGGCGCGAACATTGCGCCCGACAACTACGAGGGCGTGCGCGTAAACTTCGACAAGGAGCACGGCGACGGCTGGGCGCTTGTGAGAATGAGCCTGCACGAGGCGATAATTCCTATAAACATAGAGAGCGGCTCTTTGGGCGGGTGCAAAAAGATGGCGAAAACCCTTCTTTCGCTGCTTGAAGAAAATAAAAAGCTGGACTTTGCGCCGCTTTTAAACTACATAAAAAGCTGAGCGCTTTGCGCTGCTTGATAAAATAAGGTAAACCAGAAGGCAAAATTTTTTAAACGCTATATTTTTCAAAGGAGATTTTATTATGTCTGTTCAGCAGAAAAGCGTAGACACAATAAGGATTATTTCAACAGAGGCCATCCAGAAGGCAAATTCGGGACACCCCGGCATCTGCATAGGCGCGGCGCCCATAGGCTATGAGCTGTTTGCCGACTTTTTGAAGTTCAGCTACAAAAACCCCAGGTGGGACAACCGCGACAGGTTCGTGCTTTCGGCAGGGCACGGTTCGATGCTTTTATACAGCCTTTTGCACCTCTTCGGTTACGACGTCACGATGGACGACATAAAGAATTTCCGCCAGCTCGGTTCCAGGACGCCCGGCCACCCCGAATATGGCAAGACCGACGGCGTTGAAACCTCTACCGGCCCCCTCGGCCAGGGCCTCGGCAATGCGGTTGGTATGGCCGTTGCCGAAGCGCACCTTGCCGCGCGCTTCAACAAGCCCGGATATAACGTGGTAGACCACTTCACCTACTGCCTGTGCGGCGACGGCTGCCTTGAAGAGGGAATCTCTTACGAGGCCTGCTCGTTTGCGGGCACGCAGAAGCTGGGCAAACTCATACTTTTATACGACAGGAACAACGTCACGATTGAAGGAAAGATAGATTCCACTTTCAGCGAGGACATACCCACCAGGTTTGCCGCACAGGGCTGGCAGGTTATACGCGTTGACGACGCAAACAATCTGCTCACGCTGCGCGCGGCCATAAACAGGGCGAAGAGCGATTTGACGCGCCCTTCCTTAATCATATGCAACACGGTAATCGGCTACGGTTCGCCCCTTGCCGACAGCGCCGACGTGCACGGAGCGCCTATGGGCGAAGCTAACCTTGCAAAGATGAAGGAATTCTTCGGCTGGACGGAAGAACCCTTCACCGTGCCCGACGACGTAAAGGAGCACTGCAAGAAGATTGCGGACGAAAAGCTGGGTGACGAGGCGGCGTGGAACGAAATGTTTGCAAAGTACGAGGCCGAATTCCCCGAGCTTGCCGCACAGTACAAACAGTTTATGCACGGAATCGAGCCCGACTTCAAGAAAATCGAGGGGCTGTTCGACTTCTCTGCGGCCGAGGCCACCCGTTCGAGCGGCGGCAAGGTGCTTGCAAAGATTTCTGCCGTTATGCCCAACATAATGTCGGGTTCGGCAGACCTTGCCCCCTCCACCAAGACCGAGCTTAAAGGCGTTGATTACTTCACGCCAGAAAACAGGCTGGGACGCAACATTCATTACGGCATACGCGAGCACGCGATGGCGGCGATATGCAACGGCATACAGCTTCACGGCGGCTTGCAGGCGCTTTGCTCCACCTTCTTCTCCTTTGCCGACTATATGAAGGCGGGAATAAGGATGAGCGCGCTGATGAACATACCCGTAATCTACGTTATGACGCACGATTCGATAGGCGTAGGCGAGGACGGCCCCACCCATCAGCCGATGGAACAGCTCATCTCCCTCCGCTCCATACCCGGAATCAAGGTATTCCGCCCCTGCGACGGACGCGAGACCGCGGCGGCTTACGTTTCCGCGCTCACACAGTCCAGCCCCACGGCAATCGTGCTCACCAGGCAGAACCTGCCCCAATACGACGGCACGGGCCTCAAAACCATACTCGGCGGCTACGTTCTGAGCGACTGCGAGGGCACGCCCGACGTGATACTCATCGGCACGGGCTCTGAAATAGAGCTGTGTATGGGCGCGCAGCAGCTGCTTGCCGCAAAGGGACGCAAGGTAAGGGTTGTTTCGATGCCCTGCATAGAAGAATTTGAAAGGCAGACCAAGGAATATAAAGACAGCGTCCTGCCGCCGCACGTCAAGGCGCGCGTCTGCGTTGAGGCGGCGTCGCACTACGCGTGGTACAAATACAGCGGCGACTGCGGCGAAGTTATAGCAATGCATACCTTCGGCACGTCGGGCCCCGCAAAACAGCTGTTCGAGTACTTCGGTTTCACCAAAGAAAACGTGGTTGAAAAGGCCGAACTTTCGATGAAGAAGGCCGCCGAAGAGCGCGAATTCATAATCAGGTCTGCGCAGCAAAAATAAGTTGCTATTTAATAATAAGTAAAAAAATCGGGCGCGGTGCGCCCGATTTTTAAAAATAAAAAGTAATCTGCTTTATTGGCGCTCACGCGGCGCCTTAAAGCGCAAGGGAGGAAAAATTTTTATGGATATAGAAAAATTATTTTTAACGAGGCAGTCTACTAGGCGCTATTCTGAACAGCCCGTAAGTGACGAAGAGCTGGAAAGAATTTGCAGGCTGGGTGCGCTGGCGCCCTCGGCAAAAAATTCGCAGCCGTGGAAGATGTTTGCCATAAGCGGCGAAAAGGCGAAAGATTTTGCCTGCTGCGTGCAGATGTTCGGCGCAAACAAGTGGGCGAGCGGCTGCCCCGCCTTTATCGCCATTGAGTTGAAGCGCGGCAAACTTGCCGAAAAGATTGCAGAAAAGTTTACCTTTGCCGACTTTGCGGGCAACGATATCGGCCTGCTTACGGCATACATAACGCTCGCCGCCGAGGATATGGGCTTACAGACGTGCATACTGGGCATACGCGACGAAAAGAAGATTGCCGCATTTGTGGGCGAGCCCGAAGGTTCGCGCTTTCCGCTCATCATCGCCGTGGGGCACGCCGAAGAGGGCTACCCCGTGCGCGAAAAGGACAGGAAGCCCTTCGACGAGGTATATAAACTTATTAAATAACGCCGAAAAGCGCCGCGGCAGAGCCGCACGAATAACGGGCCTTTAAAGCACGCCGCGCAGGCGGCGCGCTACTTTATATGAAAATTTTTGAAGTAAAAGAGAACAGAAAACGATATCTTGACCTTCTTCTCCTCGCCGACGAACAGGAGAGTATGATTGAAAGATATTTAGGCCGCGGCGTTATGTACGCGCTGGACGACGGCGGCGTTAAAGCGGTGTGCGTTGTGACCGACGAGGGCGACGGCGTTGCCGAAATAAAAAACCTGGCCGTATCGCCCTGCTGCCAGCGCAAGGGCTACGGCAGGCGGATGGTTGAATTTGTAAAGGGCGCGTGCCGCGGAAGATATAAAATTCTGCAAGTCGGCACGGGCGACAGTCCGCTCACCGTGCCTTTTTACGAGGCGTGCGGCTTTAAGCGTTCGCACGCGGTGCCCGATTTCTTTATAAAAAACTACGACCACCCGATATTTGAATGCGGCGTTCAGCTGAAAGATATGATATATTTTCAGCTTGAACTGTGAAATTGACCCGCACATATGCGGCAAATAACGGCTATTTTTAAATAAAGTTTTTGAACAACTGCCATTAAATAAACCGCGGGGGCGATTTTTTAAATCGCCCCCGCTGTTTATTTTTTTTCAGACTTTATTTTTACTTATAAATAACAAAACGAATATACCGCTTAACATATATCTGCCTGCAATTGTTTGCGTTGTTGTGCGGGCAGCATTTTAAAACGGGTTTTCGGAGGGGTATTTGTCGGTTTTGGGTCTGTTATAGCCTATCTTTTCGGCGCCGATATATTTGAATACCTCGAACAGGGCTTTGCCGAAGTGGCCGAACGCTACCGCGCCGTGATGGGGGAAGCCATTTTCTATCAGCACGTGGCGATAGAATCTGCCCATCTCTTCAATGGCAAACACGCCTATTGACCCGAAACTGCGCGTTTTTACGGGCAACACTTCGCCCTGCGCGACGTAGGCGTAAAGATGGTTATCGGCAGTAGATTGCAGACGATAGAAAGTTATGTCCCCCGCCGCTATGTCGCCCTCCAATGTGCCGTTGGTCACCTCTTCGGGCAAAGAGCGCGCCATTATCTTCTGGTTGCGCATTTCGGGGTTGCATATCTTTTTGGAACAGGTATTTCCGCAGTGGAAGCCCATAAACACATCGGTCTGTTTATACGGGTATTTGCCGCATATGTCGGCATCAAATATGTCCTTGGGCACGGTGTTGTTTATATCCAAAAGCGTTACCGCGTCGCCCGATACGCACGCGCCTAAATATTCCGAAAGGGCGCCGTAGATATCGACTTCGCACGAAACGGGTATGCCCCTGCCCGTCAGGCGGGAGTTTACGTAGCAGGGCACGAAACCGAACATCGTCTGGAAGGCGGGCCAGCACTTGCCCGCTATCGCGACAAAGCTTCGGCTGCCCCTGTGATTTTCTACCCAATCGAGTAAAGTAAGTTCGTACTGCGCGAGTTTATTTAAAATTTCGGGCTTTTTGTTGCCCTTGCCGAGCTCCCTTTGCATATCTTCCACTACTTCGGGTATGCGCTCGTCGCCCTCGTGCTTCAAAAAGCTCTCGTATAAGTCAAGCTCGGAATTTTCTTCTATCTCCACGCCTATGTTATAGAGCTGTTTTATGGGCGCGTTGCACGCCATAAAGTTCTGCGGGCGGGGGCCGAATGAGATTATTTTCAAATTTTTAAGCCCCACCAGCGCGCGGGCAACGGGGATAAATTCGTGCACCATATCGGCGCACTCTTCCGCCGTGCCTACGGGATATTCGGGTATGTATGCCGAAACGCCGCGCAGTTTTAAGTTATAGCTTGCGTTCAGCATACCGCAGTAGGCGTCGCCCCTGTCGTCCTTTAAGACGGCGGTATTTTCCTCCGCGGCGGCGACGAACATTACGGGGCAGCCCGTCTGTTCGCTCCACTTCTGCGCGAGCAGCGTTTCGGATATTTCGGGACCGAAGTTGCCGAGGTATACGCACAGAGCGTTGCACGCAGCCGCCCTTACGTCGGCCAGCGCCTGCATTGCCTGCGCCTCGCTTTCGACTATGCACACGGGGCACTCGTACACGGCGCCCGCGCCGTACTTCTTTTCGTAGGCGGCAACGAGCGCCGCCCTTCTGTTTACCGAAAGACTTTCGGGAAAGCAGTCGCGCGATACGGCGACAATGCCCACTTTGATTTCGGGAATATTATTCATAATAAACCTCTTGCTTTTAGTTTTTATTCTGCCCGTAATAGGCGTTTGCGCCGTGCTTACGGTAATAGTGCTTATCCAACAGCTCCTGCCCGACGGGCTGGGCGGTTTTGTTTATCTGTTCGGTCAACAGCGCCATTTGCGCGACGGCCTCTATCGTGACGGCGTTTTCCACCGCCTTTTCGGGCGTCTGCCCCCAGGTGAACGGGCCGTGGTTTTTTACTATTATGGCGGGAACAGCCAACGCGTCTTTACCCTTAAACGTTTCGGCAATGACCAGCCCCGTGTTCCTTTCGTACTCGCCGCGTATTTCTTCTGCCGTGAGCGGACGCGTGCAGGGCACTGCGCCATAGAATGCGTCGGCGTGGGTCGTGCCGTATGCAGGAATATCCCTACCAGCCTGTGCCCAGGCAACGGCATAAGTCGAGTGAGTGTGCACCACCCCTCCTATCTCAGGGAACGCCTTGTAGAGTTCTATGTGTGTGGGCGTATCCGACGAGGGACGGTATTTCCCCTCCGCCACTTTGCCGCACATATCTACGACCACCATATCGTCGGCAGTCATATCATTGTAGGGCACGCCGCTGGGCTTGATTACTATAAGCCCCTTTTCGCGGTCTATGCCGCTTGCGTTGCCCCACGTGAGTATGACGAGGTTGTGTTTTACGAGCGCCATGTTTTGTTCATAAACTCTGCGCTTCAATTCTTCTAACATTAGAGCTCCTCCGCCGCAAGTTTTTCCGCGGCCAGGCATTTTTTATATGTTGACATAAAGGCGTTGAAATTTTGCATTTCCCTTTCGTCCGCCATAAGCGTCGTGCTCTCTGAACGGGCGAAAATTTTACTTAAATATTCTGTAAGGGAAACGCCGCTTTTTAAGGCAAATCCCGCAAGCAATGCAATCCCCCACGCGCCGCCTTCCCCTGCGTTGCTCATAACCGTTACGGGCGCTTTAAGCGCGGCGGACATTGCACTTTGACCCACTTTTTCCGTTTTGAAAAAGCCGCCGTGACCGCAGACTTTTTCAAGCTCTACTCCCTCGCCCTGCAATATTTCAGTGCCCAACCTGAGCGCGGCGACGGCTGAATAAATTTCTGCGCGCATAAAATCTGCGAGGGTGAATGAACTTCCGGGCCTTCTGAAAAGGGCGGGCACGCCCTGCCCTGTTCCTGCCACGGGTTCGCCCGAAAAATAGTTATACGCAGCTATATCCGCGGCGTTACCTGCGG
>URMT01000063.1 GCA_900549005.1 uncultured Eubacteriales bacterium
CGAACGGTGTCCGAGTTGTGCGGTTTATTTACCGCACGCACAACGAGGAGGTGGCGCGCAAAGCGCGACGGAAGGGTAGATTTTTAATTGCTATCCGCATTAACTTTATAAATATTATTCCTCATTTCAATGAAGAGGTTTTTATTATGAACGTATTAGTAATTGGCAACGGCGGCAGAGAACACGCCATTCTGCTCGCGCTTAAAAAGAGCAAGCGCGTTGAAAAACTCTATTGTATGAAGGGCAACGCGGGCACCGCGCAGATTGCAGAAAACGTAGACGTGGACTATATGAATATCCCCGCCGTCGTCGAGTATGCAAAGGCTCACCCCGAAATCGACTATTACGTAGTCGCCCCCGACGACCCCCTCGCCATCGGCCTCGTCGACGCGCTCGAAGATATCGGCAAGCGCTGCTTCGGTCCCCGCAAAAATGCGGCAATAATCGAAGCGAGCAAGGCGTTTTCCAAAAATCTGATGAAAAAGTACGGCATACCCACCGCCGAATCTGAAATTTTTGAAGATTACGAAAAGGCCCTCGCCTACCTGCGCGAAAAGGGCGCGCCCATAGTTTTGAAGGCCGACGGCCTCGCCCTCGGCAAGGGCGTGCTCGTATGCAATACGCTCGAAGAGGCAGAAGAGGGCTTGAAGAGCATTATGCTCGACAAGGCCTTCGGCTCTGCGGGCAATAAAATAGTAATCGAAGAGTGTATGCGCGGCCTCAAATACACCCCCGGCGAAGAGGTATCCGTGCTCTCCTTTACCGACGGCAAAACAATCGTGCCTATGATAACCTCGTGCGACCACAAGCGCGCGCTCGACGGCGACAAGGGCCTCAACACTGGCGGAATGGGCACCTTCTCGCCCTGCCCCTTCTGGACCAGGGAGCTGGAAGAAGAGGTTATGAACACCATAATGATTCCCACAATGAACGCAATGAACGCCGAGGGCAGAACGTTCAAGGGCTGCCTGTACTTCGGCCTTATGCGCACAAACAAGGGTATGAAGGTGGTGGAATACAACTCCCGCTTCGGCGACCCCGAAACGCAGGTGGTCCTGCCTATGCTCAGAACCGACCTGATGGACATATTCGAAGCCGTTACCGACGGCAGGCTCTCTGGTATAAAGATTGAGTGGGACGACGGCGCCTGCGTGTGCGTAGTGCTCGCCTCGGGCGGCTATCCTTCCCATTACGAAAAGGGCAAAGAAATTACCATAGGCGACGTAGGCGACTGCCAGATTGTGCACGCGGGAACGGCCGTAAAAGACGGTAAACTCGTAACAAACGGCGGCAGGGTGCTGGGCGTGGTTGCAAAGGGCGCCACAACAGACGAAGCCCGCGAAAAGGCGTATGCTGCGGCAAAGAACATAAGCTGGGACGGAATGTATTTCCGCCACGACATCGGCATAAAATACCGCGAGGGATGAACACATATGAAGGAATATAAAGTCGACGTTTTCGACGCAGGCTTCAAAACCAAAAAATCTTTTGAAGAGGCGTTTCAGAAGCTCATAGATGAGCGCGTGTCGCAGGGCTACGTTCTTCATTCGTTCAGCACCACTCTGGAAACCTGCACCGCAGTATTCGAACGCGAAAAAAAGAAAGACTGAGTTGCTTTCGGAGATAATATGATATACAGAATTTTCGTTGAAAAAAAAGATAATTTACAGGCAAAAAAGGTTCTCGAAGAGGCTAAGAGCCTGCTCGGGATAAAGGATATCGCCGACGTTCGCTATCTTCTCCGCTACGACGTTGAGGGTATGAGTGAAAGGGAGCTGGAAGAGGCCATTCCCGGCGTATTTTCAGAACCGCCCGTAGACAACGTTTACAGGGAAACGGTGCAGTTCGGCGAAGGCTATTCGGTATTCGCAATCGCCTACCTCACCGGTCAGTACGACCAGCGTGCAGACAGCGCCGCCCAGTGCGTTCAGCTTCTCACGCAGAAGGAGCGCCCCCTCATCAAGTGCGCCCGCGTGTATGCGGTGAAGGGCGCCACGGCAGAGGAGGTGGAAAAGCTCAAAAAGCACCTCATCAACCCCGTCGAAAGCGAGGAAGTTTCGCTTGAAAAGCCCCAAACGCTTGTAACCGAGCACGTAGCCGCCCCCGATGTGGAGAGCGTGCACGGCTTCATATCGATGACAGACGAACAGGTCGCCGCCTACCACAAAAAGATGGGCTTTGCTATGTCGGTGGAAGACCTTGTGTTCGTGCGCGACTACTTTATATCCGAAAAGCGCGACCCCACCGAAACCGAACTCAAAGTAATAGATACATACTGGTCAGACCACTGCCGTCATACCACGTTCGCAACCGAGATAACCGACGTGCAGATAAACAGCGAAAATCCCCGCGTGGGCGAGGCTTATAAGCTGTATAAAGACCTCTTTTCCGAACTTTACGCTGGCAGAACGGATAAGTACCCCTGCCTTATGGACATAGCCACCATAGGCGCCAAAAAGCTCAAAAAGGAGGGCAGGCTAAGTAACCTCGACGAATCGGAAGAGATAAACGCCTGCTCTGTGAACGTAGACGTGGAACTTGACGGCAAGCCCGAAAAGTACACCGTAATGTTCAAAAACGAAACGCACAACCACCCCACCGAAATCGAACCTTTCGGCGGCGCGGCAACCTGCCTGGGCGGCGCTATACGCGACCCCCTTTCGGGCCGCACGTACGTGTTGCAGTCAATGCGCATAACGGGCGCCGCAGACCCCACCGAACCGCTCGAAAACACCCTTGCGGGCAAGCTGCCCCAGCGCGTAATCACCACCACGGCGGCGGCGGGCTTTTCGTCATACGGCAACCAGATAGGCCTTGCCACGGGCCAGGTAGACGAAGTTTACCACCCCGGCTACAAGGCCAAGAGGCTGGAAACGGGCTTCG
Organism: uncultured Eubacteriales bacterium; assembly: GCA_900549005.1. Taxonomy (GTDB): domain Bacteria; phylum Bacillota; class Clostridia; order Christensenellales; family Borkfalkiaceae; genus Coproplasma; species Coproplasma stercorigallinarum. The sequence goes on from URMT01000063.1 coordinate 2,884, forward strand.
TAGTGGCGGGCGCAAAGTCTGATATGATTTACCGCGAGCGTCCCAAGGCGGGCGACGTAATCATACTTTTAGGAGGCGAAACTGGCCGCGACGGCTGCGGCGGCGCCACGGGTTCGTCCAAGGCGCACGACAAAAAGTCCGTCCAGACCTGCGGCGCCGAAGTTCAGAAGGGCAACGCCCTTACCGAGCGCAAGTTGCAGCGCCTTTTCCTCAATAAAGAGGCCACCCGCAAAATAAAGAAGTGCAACGACTTCGGCGCGGGTGGCGTATCCGTAGCCATAGGCGAACTTTCAGACGGCGTCGAAATTCAGCTCGACCTCGTTCCCAAGAAGTACGAGGGCCTTTCGGGTACCGAACTCGCCATCTCGGAATCGCAGGAGAGAATGGCGGTGGTAGTTGCAAAGGAGGACGCCGAGGCGTTCATCAGGCTCGCCGCAGAAGAAAATCTTGCCGCCACGCCCGTTGCAAAGGTGACGGCGGACAGGCGTATGCGTATGTTCCACCGCGGCAGGGCAATCGTAGATATCTCGCGCGACTTTCTCGACACCAACGGCGTAAAGCAGCGCACCCCCGCAGAGATTGACGAAAAGGTAACCGCCTTCTTTGATAAGCCCGCCGTAACCGACTTCAAAAAACAGCTTGCGGCCACCCTTTCAGACCTCAACGTCTGCTCCAAGAAGGGCCTTTCAGAGATGTTCGACTCTACCATAGGCGCAAAGTCCGTATATATGCCCTTCGGCGGCAAAAACCAGCTCACCCCCGTAACCGCGATGGCGGCAAAAATAGTGGGAGGGGAAACCGACGACTGCACTGTATCCGCCTACGGCTACAACCCCGCGCTTATGTCAACTTCGCCCTTCACGGGCGCGATATACTCCATCGTCACCTCCGTCGCAAAGGTAGTTGCCGCGGGCGCCGATATGGACGATATCCGCCTCACATTACAGGAATTCTTTATGCGCCTGCGCGACGATAAAAAGCGTTGGGGCGTTCCCCTTTCGGCGCTTCTGGGCGCGCTGTACGCGCAGATAAATCTCGGCCTTGCGGCAATCGGCGGCAAGGACTCTATGAGCGGTTCATTCGAGGATATAGACGTGCCTCCCACGCTCATCTCCTTTGCAATAGCCCCCGCAAAGGCTTCAAAACTCATCACCAACGTGCCCGAAAGGGCGGGCGAAAAGCTGTGGCTTCTTCCTATGAAGAAAGACGCGGCCTTCATACCCGATTTTACCTACCTCAAAAAGCTGTATGCGGCCGTTCATTCGGGCATATGTGCGGGTAAAATCAAACACGCAACGGTAATCGAACAGGGCGGCATAGCCGCGGCGGTAGCAAAAAGCTGCTTCGGCAACGGCCTCGGTTTCGACTTTTCTCTCCCCGCAGACGAGCTGTTTACCGAACGTTACGGCGATATAATAGTGTGCGCTGACGACATAGACGGCCTCGGCGCAGAGGGAGTGTATATCGGCAGCACGGCACAGGGCGGCTTTGCCTGCGGCGGCGAAGTTGCCGCATACGGCGACGCGCTTAACGCCTACACCTCCAAGTTGAACGGAGTGTTCCCCGCAACCGCGCCCGCACAGGGCAAAATTCCCGACTGTGACTATCACGGCGAAAGGTATAAAAACATTGCCGTAAAGGTTGCAAAGCCCCGCGTGTTCATACCCGCCTTCCCCGGTACCAACTGCGAGCTGGATACAGAGCGCAAGTTCAGGCTTGCGGGCGCCGAAACTGAAATTCTGGTAATACGCAACCGCAGTCCCAAAGATATCGAAGAGAGCGTTCAGGCCATAATCAAAGCCATAGAGCGCGCAAACATAATCGCCTTCCCCGGCGGCTTCTCGGGCGGCGACGAACCCGACGGCTCGGGCAAGTTTATTGCAACAACATTCAAAAACCCCGCCGTGTCGGAAAAGATTGCCGACCTGCTTGAAAGGCGCGACGGCCTCATCCTCGGCATATGCAACGGCTTCCAGGCGCTCATAAAGCTCGGGCTGGTGCCCTATGGCAAGGTAAGTCCTCTCACATCAGGCTCGCCCACGCTCACGTTCAACAACATATCCCGCCACGTGTCCACGCTCGTGGATATAAGGGTAGCTTCCGTAAAGAGCCCCTGGCTTGCGGCCTGCAAGGTGGGCGATGTATACACCGTTCCCGTATCGCACGGCGAAGGTAAGCTGATAGCTCCCGCCGCCGAGCTTGAAAAGATGCGCGCAAACGGACAGATTGCCACGCAGTACTGCGATATGAACGGCAGACCCACAATGGTCAGCCCTTACAACCCCAACGGCAGTATGTGGGCGATAGAGGGCATAACCTCTCCCGACGGCAGGGTATTCGGCAAGATGGGCCATTCCGAGCGCACGGGCGAAAATCTTTATAAGAACTGCTGTGGCAATTTTGATATGAAGATTTTTGAAAGCGGCGTAAAATACTTCAAGTAATTTATAACTGAATATTTTATATAAAAACTAAGGACATCCGTTTTTCGGATGTCCTTGTTGTTTGTGCGGTGTCAAATTATATCGGTTATCGGTGACTGTTAAACTTGCATTTCTGCTGTTTTTAACATATAATAATGTAAACGGGTTATTATTTAAAGTAGAGTGAAAGGAGTTATTTATGAAAAAAGTAGATTATCTTGTAACGGCTAAATGTGAAGCTTTGTATGAATACGCAAATTCTGTTATGGCAAAGTATGAAGATTATCTTGATTCGGAATCGGCTTTGGATTGCATAAAAAATATTTATGACGATTTGTGTGATTATAACACTAAAATTTTACTCTGCGACAGTATTGAACGATATGAGTTATTACTAAAAAATATAAAGGAATTTGATTTAATAATTAAACACGTTTCAGATTCTGTAATGTCGGGTGTTTGATTATGAACTATTCGGAAGCTGAGTTCGACAAAGCATATGCGAGAATAATTCACAGAATTTGTAAGTCAAAATCACCTGATTTAGCCAAATACATATTGGAATCTTCAATTAAATTTGCTTATGCAAAATCAAGAGTTGAGAAATTAAATAAATAACAAAAGCAGAGAATATCTATGTTGATGTTCTCTGCTTTTTAGTATATTTTTTGGGACGGCGACACGCAGACAATAGATGATTTACCGTAATCGGAAATGTTACGCTCGGGCATTTATAGCTTTGCATTTGTAAAACTGTCTGCACGAAAGGGGTACGGCGACACGCCGTTAATAAATGCCTTGTACGGTGACTTCGCCTGAATTGATAAGTTTGGTGGTTTTGTCGGGGAGCTCTGCAATAAGCTCGCCGTCAGGGTTTACTCCCACAGCTTTTGCGGTAACGGACTTTCCGTTTTTGGTGAATGTTATATCTCTGCCGACTGTTGCGCAAAGGCTTGTGTATTCCTTTAATGCGACAGGGGAAAGCTTTAAATCGTTTTTGATGAATTCCTCTTCAATGTGGTTAAGCACACAGGCAAAGAATTTGTTCTTGTCAAAATGACCGCCTGTTGCAAGATAAATTGAAGTTGCCTTTTCCTTTATGTCATCGGGAAAATCCTGAGTATCGGCATTGATTCCGATGCCTGTAATTACATATTCTACGGCGTCAAATTCGGCACTCATTTCGGTTAAAATACCGACAAGCTTTTTCTTGCCGATGATGATATCGTTCGGCCATTTTATACGGCAGTCAAGTCCCGTGAATTCTCTGATTGCCTTGCAGACCGCAAGACCTGCAAGAGGGGTGATTGACGATACCTCTGACGGGGCAATCTTTGGTCTTAACAAAAACGAAAAGGTGATGCTGTCATCTTTTTTTGCTTTCCAAACTCTGCCGAGTCTGCCCTTGCCCTGAGTTTGTTCTCTGGCAACGGCAACCGTGCCGTTTTCGCAACCGTCTGCACCCAGCTTTTTGAGGTAATCGTTTGTTGAACCAACCTCGTCAAGGACGATGAGGTTTTTACCGATTACGGAGGTTTTCAGGTATTTTTCGATTGCAGGCTCGTTGAGGTGTGGGGGATAGGCAACAAGGCGGTATCCACGGTTTGTTACAGAGTCAATTGTGTAACCCTGCTCTTTAAGTCCGTTGATTGCTTTCCATACTGCCTGTCTTGACACACCAAGCTGTTCGGAAATTTCACTGCCCGAAACATAGCCGTCTGTTTTTGTTAAAAGTTCAATAATTTTCTTTTGCATAACATCACCGATTTTAAAATTTAATGAAAAAATTACGGACGATTCTAAACAAAATCGCCCGTTTTTGAATGTTAATTATTTACTTTTGTTTGCCGCAACAATTTTCTTGACTGCAATGCTTACTGCCGAACCGACAACAAAGCAAGCAATGATTTCAAGAATGCAGTTGATTGAAAGAGCAGGGATAACCACGGCTGTGATTACATTAAGTCCCATAACTTCGATACTGCCGAAAAGGATTGCCATAAAGCCAAGGAAGAAGGCTGTGTTCATAACAGGGCAGAGTATGGTAGCAATAAGGTCGTTAAGATTGAACTTGCCTACAGTTTTACCTTCAAATACCTTGCCCAGACCTTTTGCGATAAGTCCTGTGAACCAACCCATAAGAGCTCGTGCAACAACACAAATTATAAAGGTGTAAAACCAGTTGATTGAAAGCATTGCCGTGCCGAATGCGTCCATACCAAAGCATTGTACAAAGCTTGTGATACCAAAGAGTGTGCCGAGAATCAATCCTGCTGTAGGACCGAGAACGGTTGCACCGATTGCAATCGGAATGCAAAGGAATGAAATGGAAAGCGCACCGATCTTCAGATATCCGAGCGGTGTGAGCGCCATTACAAGCGTCAATGCGATAAGCACTGCAAGAATAACCATTCTTTGCACCTTTGAAAAGTTTCCTGTCTTATTCATAAAAAATTCCTCCTGCTGTTTCCCTGCTCATTTTCCGCAGGTGAAACGCAAATAATATTTACAAGGGGAGAACCCCGTTGCATCAAATTAATAATTCAAAAACAAGTTGTATATTAAATTGTCTTTATTTTTTATTTCTCTCGTAAATAATTTTGAGTCCGTCAAGAATAATATTTTCATCAAAGATAATATCGTGACGGCAGTTTTTGATTGCAAGCGGAGCAAGACCGCCTGTTGCAATAACCTTGCATTCTGTCTTGCATTCCTCGTTAAACATATCAACCATTCCGTCAAGCATACAGGCTGTTCCGAACATAATTCCCGAACGAATGCAGTCGGATGTGTTTGATGAAATTACCTTCTTTGGAGCTTTCATATCAACCGATGAAAGCAATGCGCCGTGATTTGTGAGTGCGTCAAGCGAAATTCCCATACCGGGGGCAATTGCACCGCCGTGATACGCGTTGCTTGCGTCAACATAGACAATTGCGGTTGCAGTTCCCATAAAAATCATAATGAGAGGACCGCCGTATTTTTCACACGCTCCCACACAGCCGGCAACGATATCTGCACCCAAGGTTTCGGGATGTTCTATCTTGATGTCAAGACCTGTCTTGAGTCCCGGACCTATGAGCAGACTTTTTTTGCCTGTAACGGTCATAATCGCACTTCTGAGATTATATGTAAATTTCGGAACAACAGAGCTTATAATAGCGCCGTCAATGCTTTTTGCATCAATGTTGTAAATCTGCAAAAATGTGAAAAGTTCAACGGCAAGCTCGTCGCTTGTTTTGTTTTCATCGGTTGAAAAACGGAGTTTGAATTTTAAATTATCTCCGTCAAAAATGCCGAGCTTGACATTGGTGTTTCCGACATCGGCCGCAAGCAGCATTACTGTTCCCTCCAAACGGTTTTTATAAATATGCTTTTACAAAAGTTTAGATTTAATCGTATTTTACTTTGCTTATTATATCATAAAAAATTATTTCTTCAAGGGCGAATTTAAGGAATTTATCCGATTTTTGGAAAATCCGAAAAAATTGTTGAAATTTGCGTTGGATTGTGTATAATTAAAATAGGTGTGTATAACACGGTCATGTATTACGCAAAATTCTGAAAGGAATGGTTTATTAAATGGACAGTTCAGAAATCAAGCAGCTCCGAATTCTTGCCGCAAGGTCAAGAATGGGCGCAATTCTCGGCACTTACCACGCCAAATCAGGTCATCCCGGCGGATCGCTTTCGGCAGCAGATATTTTCACATATCTCTACTTTAAGGAAATGAATGTTGATCCTAAAAACCCCGATATGCAGGACAGAGATCGTTTTGTTCTTTCAAAAGGTCACTGCTGTCCGGCTCTTTATGCAACACTTGCACTCAAGGGCTTTTTTGAATGGGACGAGCTTACAAAGCTCCGTCATGTAGGCGCTATGCTTCAGGGACATCCCGATATGAAGGGTACTCCCGGTATTGATATGAGTACAGGCTCACTCGGTCAGGGTATTTCGGCTGGC
>URMT01000064.1 GCA_900549005.1 uncultured Eubacteriales bacterium
CCTCTATCCCTTTAATCTCCGCAAAGTAGCGTCGGCTTCGCCGCCTCACGCGAAATGACAGGAGCGGGTAATCCGCTCAGCAGAAATTACAGATGATAAGCAAACGCGTTTTTCTGTCATATTTTTCTGTCACACTTTTTGCGCCCGCCGCTTGTAAATTGAGGCGCGGTATGTTATAATCGAAGTACCTTAACTTTTCGGGAGGTGCGTTTGGAAAGGTACATAGCGTTCGATATAGGCGACAGGCGCATAGGCATAGCCGTTTCAGACCCGTTCAACAGCTACGCGCTGCCCTCGCAGACGTACGTGCGCACGGGTTTCAGGCGCGATATCGAAGCTCTCGTCAAAGTCATACGCGAAAAGGGCGCAACCGCAATGGTGTGCGGCCTGCCCGTAAACGTTGACGGCACTCCGTCCGAACAGACCGAAAAGACCGAGCGCTTTATCCGCGCTCTCGAAGAGGCCGCGGGAATGCCCGCCGTGCGCGAGGACGAAAGGTACACTTCCGTGGTGGCGCACGAACAGCTCCGCGAGGGCGGCAGAAAGGCTAAGGAGCACAAAAAGTATGTAGACGCGCTCGCCGCTGCCAACATACTCGACGGCTTTCTTGCAAAACTCAGAAAACAAGGAGAAAATTTATGAGCGAAGAAAATCTTGAACAGGAACAGGACGACGGCATAATAGAGCTGGTTGACGACGAGGGCACCGTGGTAAAGTTCAGGCTTCTGGACGTTACCGAATACAAGGGCGAAAAATATACCCTTCTTTTAGCCGCCGAACCCAACGACGACGTCGAGGAGGACGAGGTGGTAATCTTCCGCCTCAACGAAGAGGAAGAAACTCTCGAACCCATCGAGGACGAGGCGCTTTTGGAGGAAGTGTTTGAATTTTACCAGAGCGAAACCGAGGGCGAAGAGGTATATTCCGACGAGGAAGAGAACTGATTTGGTTTTTCAGTAAGCAAAGCTGCGGCCGCGCGCACATCTTTTGTGCGCGCGGCCGTTTTGGGTGCGCGCACGCGGCGCGCCGCACGTCCGCTCTTTTCTGCCGCGCGGCGGCATTCCGCCCGGTAATCGTCTGCAATTGTGCGCGCATATTATATTATTTGTCCCGCGCGCGCAAAAAACGCTTTACAACAAAAAAAAATTCTGCTAAAATATCAACGCTATAAAAATTCACACCCGCGGGGCTCGCGCTCCGTGGCGGCAAATTCTTTTTTCACTGCCGCCGTAAGCGCCTTGATTATGCAGCGTCTGCGGGGAGGTAAAACGGAGGAATTTAAAATGGCAGTCATCACTATGAAGCAGCTGTTGGAAGCCGGCGTTCATTTCGGCCACCAGACCAGAAAGTGGAACCCTAAAATGAGCCGCTATATCTACGCTGCACGCAACGACATTCACATCATCGACCTTCAACTCACCGTGGGCCTCATCGAAAAGGCTTACAACTATGTTGCAGAGAGCGTGAAAGAGGGCAAAACCGTGCTCTTCGTGGGCACCAAGAAGCAGGCGCAGGAGGCCATCAAGGAAGAGGCAGAGCGCTGCGGCCAGTTCTATGTAAATTCGCGCTGGCTGGGCGGCACGCTTACCAACTTCAAGACCATCCGTTCGCGCATCGACCGTATGACCAAGCTCGAAAAGATGGAGGAAAGCGGCGAGTTCGACCTTCTTCCCAAAAAGGAAGTTGCCAAGCTCAAAGAAGAGATGGCAAAGTTGCAGACCAACTTAAACGGCATACGCAATATGACCAAGCTCCCCGGCATAATGTTCGTGGTTGACCCCCACAACGAAGACATCGCCGTGGCAGAAGCTCGCAAGCTCAATATTCCCATCGTGGCCATCACCGATACCAACTGCGACCCCGACCTTATCGACTATGTAATTCCCGGCAACGACGACGCTATAAGGGCAATCAAGCTCATCGCGTCGGTTATCGCAAACGCCGTAATAGAGGCAAACCAGGGCGAAACTTCCGAAGAAGAGACGGCAGAAGAAGCCGCTCCCGAACAGGAAGCTGCCGAAGAAGCCGCAGAATAAATTTAAAAGAGGTTTTGATTTTATGGCATTCACAGCAAAAGACGTTATGACTCTCCGCGAAAAGAGCGGCGCCGGTATGCTCGACTGCAAAAAGGCTTTGCAGGACGCTGACGGCGATATGGAAAAGGCAGCCGAGCTTTTAAGGGAGCGCGGCATCGCCAAGGCCGTTAAAAAGGAAGGCAGGATTGCCGCAGAGGGCGTCGTTGGCGCATATGTAGCGGGCAATACCGGCGTTCTTGTTGAAATCAACTGCGAGTCCGACTTCGTTTCCAAGGGCGAAAAGTTCCACGGCATAGTCGATACCGTTGCAAAGGTAATTGCCGAGCGCAAGCCCGCAGACGTGGAAGCCCTCAATGCCTGCCCCGCAGAAGGCGGCACGGTAAAGGACTTCATCACCTCTCAGACGGCGGTAATCGGCGAAAAGATATCCATCCGCAGGTTTGAAATTTATCAGACCGAGGGCAAGATTGAAACCTATATCCATATGGGCGGCAAGGTAGGCGTAATGGTTGACGCCGTAGACTGCGCCGCAGGCTGCGAAGAGACCCTTCACGACGTGGCCCTTCAAATCGCAGCTTCCCGTCCCTCCTATATAACCAAAGAGGAAGTTCCCGCTTCGGTTATTGAAAAGGAGAAAGAGATTATGCTCGTTCAGATGCAGAACGACGAAAAGAACGCCAAGAAGCCCAAGGAAATACTCGAAAAGATAGTAATGGGCAAGCTCGGCAAGTTCTATTCCGAAAACTGCCTTATGTTGCAGGCTTTCGTAAAGGACGATTCCAAGACGGTTGCAGAGGTTGTAGGCAAGCAGTTCAAGGTAAACAAATTCGTCCGCTACGAGATGGGCGAAGGCCTTGAAAAGAAGAGCGAAGACCTTTCGGAAGAGGTGGCAAAGCAGGTTGCCGCTATGAAGAAGAACTGAGTTTTTCATATGTAATCAAAAATTCCCGCAAAAATTTTTTGCGGGAATTTTTTTATGGTTTTATGTAAAGTGCCTGATTGATTTTGGCTTCGTTGCGGCATATATTGCGGGCAATTTATGTAAAAGCGGCAAAAAAGAGCAGATTAAGGTGTATTTTGTTATAAAAAAGATTTTATCCGCGCAATAAAAATATTGTTGTATTTTTTTGAACGCGGTGATATACTGTAAAGTAGTAATACCAATCTGATTCGAACGCGCGTGCGCGGCCGCGTTTGCGCCGTGCGCAAAGCGGTTATAAATAATACGGAAGGGTATTTTTCTTTTTAAGATATCTTTGGTTTTCTGCCGCATATCCCGCGGAAAGCGCTTGTTTGCGGCGGGAGAGTGAAAAATTGAACGCTGAAATGAAACAGATAAAATTGGAAAGCGTTTTCAAAGACGCATATATAGACAGGTACCGCAGGCTGGGCTATGAGGTGACAAACCAGACCGAGCTGGAAGAAAACGGCAAAAAGTACACCGTAATTCAGTTCAGCCGCGACAGGGACAACCCCACGTATGCCCGCCTTGCCGAGCTTGAAGCCGAGGTAGACAGTTTGTGCGCCAAGGCAAAGGAGGCTGCGGGCGCGCCCGACAGCCAGCGCGCAAAGCGTAAAATAATTCTGCTCGCTCTCTTTATTGCGGGCTTGGTTCTTATGGCGGGAGGCATAGGAATGGTTATCGGCGGCCTCTTTGCGCCCAACCTCGTTCTTTCGCTTACGGGGTGGGGCGTTGCGGTGGTCGGCGCCGTGCTTATGGTTGTTTGGAGCTGCCTGCGCGAGAGCTGGCGTATGCGCAGAATCGACGTGCGCGACGACGCCGAACATCCCGGCTTCGGCATAGACGTTTACAGCAGAAAGGTAGAAGAGTGCCTCAAACTTGCCGACGAAGCGCGCGCTTCCGCCGGCACGAGATAAGCGGCGCTATATAGCGGCAAAATGCAAATAAGTTTTTTACGGCGGAAGAATATCCGCCGTAATTTTTTGCCGTCTGGCGGATATTGCCGCATAAGGGTGCAAATATGCCCAATCTTTTTAACTTTGTTTGCAAACTTGCAAAGTATTTGCGCGTTTGCTATTGTAATTTGCCCGCGATTGTGTTATAATTGCACAGGTAGATTTTGCGCGGGCGGCCTGCCCGCATACCATTCAGCTTGCAGGAGGATATGCGCTATGCAGCCAAAGTACAAAAGAGTGCTCATCAAACTTTCGGGCGAAGCCCTCGCGGGCAGCAAGGGCCACGGCCTGGACGAAGCGGTAATCGCGCGCGTCGTCGACCAGATTGTGGCGATTAAAAAGATGGGCGTAGAGGTGGCGTTGGTAATTGGCGGCGGCAACTTCTGGCGCGGCAGGCAGGGCACTCATATGGACAGGACTACTGCCGACCATATGGGAATGCTTGCAACGGTAATGAACTCGCTTGCTATGATGGACGCAATCGAACAGCGCGGCATACCCACCAGGGTGCAGACGGCGCTGATTATGACATCCGTTGCCGAACCCTATATTCTGCGCAAGGCCCTTCATCATTTTGAAAAGGGCAGGGTGGTGATAATGGCGTGCGGCACGGGCAACCCCTATTGCTCCACCGATACCGCGGCGGCCCAGCGCGCGTGCGAAATTCAGGCAAACGTGCTGCTTATGGCAAAGAATATCGACGGCATCTACGATTCCGACCCCAAGCTCAACCCGAATGCCAAAAAGTATGACCACCTCAACTATATGGACATAATCAAAAACGGCATAAAGGCGATGGACGCCACCGCCGCGACGATGTGTATGGAAAACAATATCCCCGTGCTTGCGTTCGGCCTTGACGAAGAAAATTCCATAGTAAAGGCCGTCTGCGGCGAAAAGTTAGGCACGCTGATAGATAATAATTAAGCTCACGCGAAATCTTTTGCCTGCGGCAAAATCTTCCGCCGTGATTTTACGGTAAGTCGCGAAAAAGAGGTATCGGCGAAGTAAATTCGCCTGCTCTTTTTCCGAACATAATTATTTTAAACTTGCTTCGGCGAATAGCTTTTCCTTGCAAAGTTTTTTACGCTTGCATTATGCGCGCTAAACTTTGCGGCGGGAAAACTTGGTTGCGCCCATATTTGTTAAAAAAAATTGTCATTTTGAGCGGAGTGAGCCGCAGGCGAACGCAGTCGAAAAATCTCAACCGCAATAAAAATATGTAAATAGATTTCTCCGCTCGCTTACGCTCGGTCGAAATGACAAGAAGGAAGGCTTACAACGCTCGGTCGAAATGACGGTGAATTATCGGTCGAAATTACAGTGAATTTAAATGTACTAAAACAACTTTCACTGCACACTTACCTTCAAATTTTCGGTGCCTAAGGCACCTTCTTATAAAAAATAATCAAGGAGCTGATTTTTATGATAGAAAACGAACAGGTTGAAGAAATAATGCTCGTTCTCGACGACAAACTCTCTAAAACGGTCAGCGTTCTCAAAGAGGACTATTCCGTAATCCGCGCGGGCAGGGCAAACCCGCACATACTCGACAGGGTGATGGTCGATTACTACGGCGTTCCCACGCCCGTGAACCAGACCTCCAACATCTCTGTGCAGGAGGGCAGGTGCATAGTAATCTCCCCCTGGGACGTATCCATTTTAAAGGCCATCGAAAAGGCGATACAGGTTTCGGATATCGGCCTCAACCCCACCAACGACGGCAAGGTGATACGCCTCGTATTCCCCGAGCTCACCGAAGAGCGCAGAAAAGAGCTCGTTAAAAAGGTGCGCAAGATGGGCGAGGATGCCAAGGTTGCAGAGCGCAACGTGCGCAGAGAGGCTATGGACGCGCTCAAAAAACTTAAAAACGATAAAGTTCTTTCCGAAGACGAATTTGCCGCCTGCGAAAAGGACGTGGAAAAGATGGTGGCCGACGCCGTGCAGAAGACGGACGTTGCGGTAGCCGAAAAAGAAAAGGAAGTAATGACCGTCTGATGGGCGAAAGGTCTGTGCCCCAAAGCGTAGGCATAATAATGGACGGCAACGGCAGGTGGGCAAAACGCAGACTTATGCCGCGCTCGTTCGGCCACGATGCGGGAATGAAGCGCATAATAAAGCTGGTGGAGCACGCGCGCGAAGCGGGTATAAAGTACCTCGTTTTATATGCGCTCTCCACCGAAAATCTCTCCCGCCCCAAAGACGAACTCGACGGGCTCTATTCGCTGTTCCGCAGGTATTTTGAAGAGTACGCCCCCAAGCTCGCGGGCGAAAATGTGGCTCTGCGCATAATAGGCGACCTTTCGGCCCTGCCCGAGGACGTGGCGCAGAAGATGCTTTCGGTATGCGCGCGTTCAAAAAAGGATGCGCCCTTCACGCTGGTGTTTGCCGTAAACTACGGCAGCCGCGCCGAGATTGTGCGCGCCGTCAACCGTGCCGTCGAAATCGGCGGAAAATTCACGGAAGAGAGTTTTTCCCGCCTTTTATACACAGACGGAATTCCCGACCCCGACCTCGTTATACGCACGGGCAGCGAGGTTCGCCTTTCAAACTTTCTTTTATGGCAGTCGGCCTATTCCGAACTGTATTTTACCGACGTGCTCTTCCCCGACTTCGACGACAGGCAGTTCGACAGAGCTTTGAAGGAGTATTCCCGCCGCAACCGCAGGTTCGGCAAGGTATAGCTTATTTCGGGCATATATGCGGGGCAATTGCGCCTTTTACTGCCAAAGCAGGGCGCAAAGTGCCAACGCCGCAGGGCGGCACAAACTGATTTTACGGGATATAAAATGAGGATAAGAAGCATAACGAGCACGGTATACGTGCTTGCAGTAATAGCTCTTTGCGCGGGCAAATGGCTTATACCCGGCGGCTACGGCGCGCTTTTGTTCGACGCGCTGTTCTGCGCGGTGGCGGCGATAGGCGCTTTTGAAGTAATACGCGCCTTCGGCTGCGTATCTGTGTTGCAGCGCGCAATTACCATAACATTTTCGGCACTTGCGGCGCCGCTGTACGCCCTGTTTGCAATGCTCACGGGCGACGGCGTTATGGGTGCGGTAGACGCTCTCGGCGTGGGCGCGCTGGCAATCTGCGTACTGTTCGTCGCAGACCATTCCCGCTCCGACGCAAAAAGCACGCTGTGCTCGCTGTTCACGCTGGCATACACGGGCCTCCTTACCGCCGTGCTCTCCGCCGTGAACCATATGGAGCACAACTCTATGCTCGCCGTGATGTTCCTGTTCGTGTGCGTGCCGTTTACCGATGCGGGCGCATACCTCATCGGAATGGCTTTCGGCAAAAGGCTGCCGCTAAAACTCGCCCCCGTCGTAAGCCCTCACAAGACGGTGATAGGCGCCGCGGGCGGACTTCTGGGCGGCATAGCGGGCGCCGTTGCGGCGTACTACCTGTATGTAGCGCTTGGCGGCGAAGTGGTTTTAAGCACACCCCTGCCCGGCTGGGCGGCGGCGATAATCATCGGCTTTGCCGTGTCGGTTGCCACGCAGTTCGGCGACTTGTTCGAAAGCGCGGTTAAAAGGGAGTGCGGCGTGAAGGATATGGGCAAACTTCTGCCCGGCCACGGCGGCATAATGGACCGCTTCGACGGCACTCTGTTCGCAGGCATAGTCGTGCTTATTTCCTTTATTTTAATAGCATAAAAAGGCAACCTAAGTTCCCGCCCGAATCGGGCGGGATTTTTTGTAAACGGCGGAAAGCTGCGCAAAATTTTGTATGCGCGCCGCTTCCAGGGCGCGGCAATATCTGCCGCGCAGTCATTATTTCGTGCAATGCGGGGTATAATAATTTAAGGACTCCGCCTGCGGAGGCTGTATGAAAAAGATAAGCCTGATAGGTTGTACGGGCAGCATAGGCAGGCAGGCGATTGAAGTCGCGCTTGCCAATTCCGATAAGTTTAAAATCGTGGCGATGGCCGCGGACAGCTCTTACAAGCTGTTCGAAGAGCAGCTTAACGCCGTAAAACCCGACTTCTGCGCGCTCGCAGACGAGGAGGCGGCCAAAAAGGTTGTTGAAGTGCCCTCGGGCACTACTTTCGCCTGCGGCAAAGAGGCGGCGCTCGCCGCCGCCTCGTACGAAGAGGCAGACGTCGTTCTGGTAGCCGCAAGCGGCTTTGCGGGGCTAAAATATTCGCTCGCCGCGATAAGGGCGGGTAAAACCCTCGCCCTCGCCAATAAAGAGACGCTTGTGTGCGGCGGCGACATAGTTATGATGTTCGCGCGCGAAAAGGGCGTTGCCGTCGTCCCCGTAGACAGCGAACATTCGGCAATCTGGCAGTGCCTTGACTTCAACGCAGAAAGGCCCTTTAAACGGCTGATAATCACGGCAAGCGGAGGCGCGTTCAGAAATTTCACGCCCGAACAGCTCAAAAACGTGACCCCCGCAATGGCGCTTGCGCACCCCACGTGGAATATGGGCGCCAAAATCACGGTGGACAGCGCAACGCTCCTAAATAAGGGCTTTGAAATTATAGAGGCGCACCACCTGTTCGGCGCGGACTATGGCGCAATTACTCCCGTAATACACCCCCAGAGCATAGTTCACTCTATGGTTGAATTTACCGACGGCGCAATTCTGGCGCAACTCTCTTTCCCCACTATGAAGCTGCCCATTCAGCTCGCCCTTACATATCCGCAAAGGCTGCCGCTCAAAGGCGCCGGGCTCGACTTTTCTAAGGCGCTTTCGCTGGAATTTTCGCCGCTCGAAGGCGGCAGGTTCCCCTGCTTCGATTTGGCAACGGAGTGCGCCCGTGCGGGCGGAACGCTGCCCTGCGCGCTGAACGCCGCGGGCGAGGTGGCGGTGCGTGCCTTCCTTTCGGGCGGACTGTCGTTTTGCGATATTCCCGTGGCAATGCGCGCGGCGATTGAAGGCGAGCGGGCGGAGAAAGTTGAAAGTTACGAAGGGCTGAAAGAGGTCGATTTGCGCGTGCGCGCCGCGGCAAAGGCGGCCGCACTTCGCCTTTCGGGCGGCAGATAGAGCGCGGAAAGCCGCAAATGGGCCGTAAAGGGACGCCCTGCGCAAAAAGGCTTACGGCCAGGCGGTCATAAAGGGCGGCCGCAGGCTACGGCATACAAAATTTTCGCGCCCGCGC
>URMT01000065.1 GCA_900549005.1 uncultured Eubacteriales bacterium
GGTAAAGACGGGTACGCCCTCGGTCGAAATGACAAGGTAAAGACGGGTACGCCCTCGGTCGAAATGACAAGGTAAAGACGGGTACGCCCTTGGTCGTAAGGAGCGAAGCGACCGCTTTACTCCTCACTGTCATTTCGAGCGAAGTCGAGAAATCTCTCCACTTAATAAGGGGACAGCTCCTGCCAGTCGGGGTTGACAGAATTTATAAGTAATTCCTTTTTTGCCCGTGACCAATGTTTAATCTGCTTTTCGCGCAAAATTGCCGTTTTTACGTCGTTAAACGCTTCCGCATATACAAGATAATGAACGTTATATTTTTTTGTAAAACCCTCAATCGCACCGCTTTTATGTTCACTTAACCGACGCGATAAGTCATTTGTCATTCCTACATATAGTACTGACCTAGTTTTATTACAAAGTATATAAACATAGTATTTGTTATTCATAAATAACAACAAAGAGATTTTTTTACTTTGAGATTTCTCCGCTCGCTACGCTCGGTCGAAATGACAAGGTAAAGACGGGTACGCCCTTGGTCGTAAGGAGCGAAGCGACGGTGCGGAGGAAAAACATATAACCGCTTACTCTGTTCTGAGGGCGATTACGGGGTCCTTTTTAGCTGCCGCGGAAGCAGGTATAAGACCCGATACAAGGGTGAGCGCAACGCTTACGCAGACCATTATTATCGCCTGCCATATGGGCAGCGCGGCAAGACCCGAAATGCCCGTGAGCGGGGTTAAAATAAGGTTGATTATTCCCTGCAACAGGTAGGCAACCAATATGCCGATGAGACCGGCAAAAAGGCCTATTATAAACGTTTCGGCATTGAACACGTGGCGTATGTCGCGTTTGCGCGCGCCTATTGAACGGAGTATGCCTATTTCTTTGGTGCGCTCTACAACGGAAACGTAGGTGATGACGCCTATCATTACCGTTGAAACGACGAGCGATATTGCAGTGAACGCGACGAGCACATAGGTGATTGCGTTTAAAATGGTGTTTACCATTCCCATAAGCGTACCAACGGTATCGGAATAAGTGATTTCCGTGGGGCCGTCGTAGCCGTCGTAAGTGCCGTGCTCTTCAAAGTAAGCCGTTCGGGCGGCTTCGACAGCCGAATTCCAGCCGCTCATATAATCGAGCATTTCCTGCTTGGTGGTAAAATCTTTGGCGTATACGGATATGCCCGAAGGCGTATCGTTGCCGCCGAGTTCGCGCACAAGCTCTGACGCGGTTACCGACGTGGAATTATACTTGGGGGTGAGCTTATCGAGCGCTATGCTGCCCGAACCGCCACCCTGGGTCGTTTGGAACATACTTTCAAAGGTCAGTTCGCAAACAAGCGAATTTATTGTGGAGGCAATCGTTTCGGGACTGCCTGAATTTATTGCATCCTGCAAAGTTTTTACCACGGCAGACTGCATATTGTGCTGAATATAGCTTTGAAGAAGGCTTTCGGTTATGCACAAGCCCGAAGAAAGGCAGCCATACGTAAGCCCGTCTTTTAAGCGGAGTATGCCGCTTATTTCGATAGTGGTTCCCTCCTCTTCCGTCACGGGGGCCTCGTCTTCGCTGGCTACGGAATAGCCGTCGTAAAAATAGTTGTAACCCGTAAGCTCTACGGGAAGATTGTATTTTTCGTCTACATACACCGAATCGTTGTAATAGAGAGTGTATTCTTTGCCAACAATCTCGTCGAAAGATATGCTTGCAGGCTCTTCGTCTTCCGAAACGCCGTCTTCCGAAGATATGAACAGGTCGAGGAATTCTTCCTCGGTCATAAAGCCGAGCTGAACGAGGGTGAGGTCGATTACGTCGTTGCTGTCGCCGACAACGAGCACTACCTGGTTTTCGTTTTCGGGGAAATCACCATAGATTACATCATACTGCGACTGAACGTATTCGCCGTAGTTTTCAGCGCTGAAATCGGTATTCGGCATTACGCTTACCACGTCGGTGAAGTAACGCACGAACTGAGTGAGGTTGGAAAATTCGTCGGCGCGGTAGGTTAAAAGATAGGTATAGTATTCGCGCAGGCTTTCGAGCGACATATGCATTGAAGTCGTTTCGCCTTCGCTGGTGGAACCCGAGCCGATTTCTACGTCGGTGAACAGGTTGGTGGATATGTTTACGCCGTAAGAATACATTATGGCGTTATACAGCTCTTCGGGCATAGCTTCGAGATATTCGAGGTAGGTCATCTCTTTGCCGTCTATCGTGGCCTTGTTGCCGTCGGTCAAATCGTTGGTTGTGGTCATACCCTGCGCGAGCTGCGATAGGAAGGAATTTATATATACCTTATCTTCCACTTTGTCGAGTTCGAGGTTCATTGAACCGTTCATAAAACTTGACATAGCCGAGTTGAGGTCGATTGAAGTTTCGCTTACCTGCACGGGGTAGTAAGAGAGCATATCCTCTTCCGTCTGGGATATGTAATTGTTGAAACCCGCAGAGAGCGCGAGGACGAGGCACACCGAAATTATGCCTATGCTGCCCGCAATGGCGGTAATTAACGTGCGCGCCTTTTTGGTTAAAAGATTTTTGCCGCTTAAAAAGAATGCCGTGACAAGCGACATTGAGGAGTGCTTTTTGGTGCGCAGGCGCTTTGCTTTGCCTGCGGACTTCTGCTCCACAGCCCCCTCTTCGGCCTCCTGCGCCGCTTCCGCCTGCTGCGCCTGAACTTCGGCGCGGTGAGAGAGCACCTCTTCCCTCTCCTCTTCTTCGGAATAGGGGGCGCTGTCTGACACGACGAGGCCGTCTTTCAGCTCCACAATCCTTGTGGAGTATTTATAGGCGAGCTCGGGGTTGTGCGTTACCATTATAACAAGGCGCTCGCCTGCGATTTCCTTTATCAGGTCCATTATCTGGACGGAAGTGTTGGTATCGAGTGCGCCCGTGGGTTCGTCGGCAAGCAGAATTTCGGGATTGTTGACGAGGGCGCGGGCGATTGCCACCCTCTGCATCTGGCCGCCAGAAAGCTGGTTGGGGCGCTTGTTCAGCTCGGAGCCGAGGCCTACGCGGTTGAGCGCCTCGGTTGCGCGAGCCTTGCGCTCTTTGGGGCTTACGCCCGAGAGCGTGAGAGCGAGTTCGACGTTGGCAAGCACCGTTTGGTGAGGTATCAGGTTATAGGTCTGGAATACGAAACCTATGCGGTGGTTGCGGTAGGTATCCCAGTCGCCGTCCTTATAATCTTTGGTGGAGATGCCCTCGATTATAAGGTCGCCCGACGTGTAATGGTCGAGTCCGCCGATGATGTTCAGAAGGGTGGTTTTGCCGCAGCCCGACGCGCCGAGAATAGACACGAACTCGTTGCGGCGGAACGAAAGGCTTATGCCCTTCAAAGCGGCAACTTTGGAATCGCCCACCTGATAGTCTTTGGTGATGTTCCTCAGTTGAAGCATATTTCTTTTCTTCCTTATTAAAAAAAACTTAGTCTGCGTAAAAGGTATATTAAAAGATATTATTTAAGGGTGCCGCGCCGCACGGCGCGGCACCCGCATTACCACGATGATTATACTATCCGTTTATAAACACAATGTAAAGATTTGCGTAATTTTTTATGAATACTTTTATACGGATTGCCCCGACGGTTACTTTTCGCAGCCGTCTTCGCCGCCGTTTTCCGGCTGCGCGGAAGGCCCTTCGTCCCCGCTTTTCTGCGCGTCAGATTTTTTGCGGCGCTCTTCTTTCAGCCCGTCGAAATAGTCAGAAAGCATTTCCTGCACGCTTTTGCCCGATTTGAACGCAAACAGGAAACTTGCCTTTTTGCGCTCCATCTTTTCGCGGGTACGGCTCATTCCGTCGCGCGCACGCTCTTTACCCTTGCTGAATTTTTCCTTCACGCTCTGTCTGCCGCGTTCTATTCCGTCTTTTACGCTCTCTTTCAGCTTTTCAAAAGATACGACTATTCCGTTCGTTTTTGCAAACTTGCGTATTTTTACCGAAAGGTTGAGCGAATGGCACAAATCGATTATGAACACGCCGAAGAACAATCCGACGAAAAAGGCGAAACCGAGGTGCGTTACAAACCAGCCGACCCAGTCGATTATGTATTTATGGATAAAGATTATGTAGATTGCGGCCGCCGCAGTCCATATCAGCGAAAACAGAGGGCAGATTATGCCCTGAATGTTGCCCCACCGTTTTGAATAGTCCCACAGTTTTATCTTCATTCCCTTTATAAAGATTATACCTGCAACATATTCGAGCAGCGTAAGAAGCACTCCCGCTATGACGATTAGAATAAGACTGTCTGCCCACGCCATACCCGTATCTACGGGAATGAAACTTACGCCGTACATAAACGTAAGCCCGAAGCCGTATAGCGGAAGGTAAGGGCCTGTCAGAAAGCCGGGGTTTATCCATTTTTTTGCCGTAAAAATTCTTCTGAACAGCACCTCGGCACACCAGCCGAGGCAGCTGCCAACAAAGAACAGAAAGGCGATTTCAAGCAGAACCTGCGCAACCATAACGCTTTACCTCTTCCGCCCTCGCCCGCCTTAATTAAAACTGCATTAAAACGGGCATATGTGCGGGGCAATTATATTTACGGCTTAAACCTCGGCCGTTTGCAAAGCCGCATTGCGCCGATTTATGAGCGCTGTGCGGCTTTAAGCCTTTGGGCGGAGCGGTCTTTGCCGAGTATGCGCATAACAGTGCACAAGTCGGGCGAGTTGGGGCTGCCCGTTATGGCTATGCGCACGATTTCGGCGGCGTCTGAAACGTTGCCCTTATACTTTTCGGGATTGGCCTTATACTCCGCGTTTTCAGCGGCAAAACCTGCGCCTGCCGCCGCCTGTTTGAGCTTTGCAAACCATTCGGAATTATCGTCGTTTTCGTCGTAAAGCGAGGCGAAGGACGCGAGCATTGCGTTTACCGTTTCGCCGTCGAAGCGGAACTCGTATGCGGGGTTGAAAGTATCGTCGAAGAAGTAGTCCATAAGGCGCACGCCCTGTTCGGCGCGCACTATATCCTTGCGGCGCTTTTTCTGGCCCGCGCCCATTATCAGCGCGAGAATGCTTACCACATACTGCCTGTCTTTGAAATGCTCCCTGTCGGCGGGCGTGCCGAACTCCGATACCCAGCCGTTTAAAAAGCCGTACATCGCCTCGGGCGTGAGCTGCGAGAGCACGTCGCGCGAGACGTCGTTGAGTTTGTCCAAATCGAACAACGCGCCGCTCTTGCCCATCTTTGATACCGAGAACGGGAACTGAGTATAATCTTTGTCGGGATTTTTAGCCGCCCACTCTTCAAAGTTGGAATTCAAAAGCGTCATCAGATATTTGATTACGGCGACGGGATAGTAGCCTTCGGCGCGGTAATAATCGAGCGAAAGTTCGGGGTCTTTGCGCTTGGAAAGTTTGCGCTTGGTGCCGCCGTCTACCTTCATCAGCGAGCAGGTGTGGCCGTAGCGCGGCAGTTTAAAGCCCAGAACGTTGAAAAGCTCTATATGAATGGGCAGGCTTGAAAGCCATTCTTCGCCCCTTATCACAAGGGTGGTGCGCATAAAGTGGTCGTCTATGGCGTGCGCGAAATGGTATGTGGGTATGCCGTCTGACTTTAAAATTACCACGTCCTGATTGTTTTCGGTGACGGTTATGCTGCCCTTTATCGCGTCGCGGAAGGTGTGTTTTATGTTTACGTCGCCCTGCGATTTGAGCCTGATTACGTAAGGCTTGCCCGCGTCGAGCGCGGCGTAAATCTGTTCTTCCGAAAGGTTGCGGCACTTGGCGTATTCGCCGTAATAGCCCGTTATCTGCTTGTTTTCCGTCTGAATTTTTCTTACTTCGTCGAGCTCCTCTTCGGTGCAGAAGCAGGGGTATGCCAGCCCGCGTTCGATTAAGTCTTTGGCGAACGCCCTGTAAATGGGCGCGCGCCGGCGCTGATAGTAGGGGCCGTAGGCATTTTCGCCGTCGATTTCGGCGCCTTCGTCGAAGTTTACGCCGAAATATTTAAGCGAACGTATTACCGATTCGACGGCGCCCTCCACCTTGCGCTTTTCGTCGGTGTCCTCTATGCGCAGATAGAACACGCCGCCCGTGGTGTGCGCCGTGCGCTCGTCGGCAAGCGCGCTGTAAAGGTTGCCGAGGTGTATGAAGCCCGTAGGCGAGGGGGCAAGGCGGGTAACTTCCGCCCCCTCTTTGAGCGTTCTTGGAGGGTATGCCCTTTCGCAGTCTTCAAGCGAGGGCAGGTCGCTGTCGGGAATAAGCCTTGCGGCAAGTTTTTTAAGGTCCATATTCATCTCTCGTTGCGCGGCAAAGGCCGCGTTTTTAAATTTTTTTGCTTATTAAGTATATCACAAACGCGCGCGCGTGGTGCGTTTTTTGCGCATTTAAATAAAAAAAGTTATAATGTGTAAGTTAGTTACAATACAGCCGGCGGGCCATACAATAAAGAGCCGGCAAATTGTGCGCCGCGGGCTGTTGCCGGCGGAGCGCATCCGCTCGGTTCAGCGCAGCTTAGCCGCGCCCGCATTTTGTTTTTTTGCCCGAGCCTTTGCTCCTTTTGAAGAGCATGAAAAGCCGAAAGCATACCGATGCGGCGGAAATTCCCGCCGCTATACCGAAAAACGCGACAAGCGCGTCGGTTCCGTATAAAAAGGTCGAAGAAAAGTCGCCGCGGGTGAGGCAGTCTGCCGCGAGATAGAGCGCCGCCCCCGGAAGAAGCGGGATAACGGCGGGCGTAAGGAACACGGCCGCGGGTATGCCGTGCGACAGGGCAAGGGCATACGCGCACAGATATGCCGCCGCAGCGCCGCACAGATTGGCACAGAACTGACCGAGCGGCGAAAAGCTGAGAGTGTATACCGAAAAGCTCAGAAGGGCGGCAATCACGCAGGGAAAAATGCGCGAAAGACTTGCGTTCATCATTATGCAGAACCCCGCCGCGCCGAGCGCGCAGGAAATAAACGTTGTTGCCGCTCCTCCGCCGCCCGAAGGCGAAGACGCGGGAGTTATGGGTGCGAAAACGGCGCCCGCGGCAGCATACCCCGCCACTATCGCCGCCGTTGCCGCAAGGCCGTAAAGCAGACGATACCCGCCCGAAAATATATCGCCGGACAGCACGTCGCGCAAAGCATTGCACAGTTGCAACCCGGGCACCAGCGTCATTATACTGCCGAGCATACACATTGCAGGGCTTACAGATATTCCGAAAAGATTGAAGGCGGCGCAAAGGATAAGGCACGCGGCGCCGCCTATCAGCGAAAGAAGAAGCGTGCGCGCAATGCCTCCCGCCCCGCGCACGGCGAGTGCGGAAGATACGCGGCATATTATCGCTCCCGCAATGAACGCAATGAACGAATCTGCCGCCCCTCCGCCGAAAAAGGCGCAGAAAGAGCCGCACGCCAACGCTCCGCCGAACGCAGTTTTAAATGCTTTTGCGCCGTATTCATTCAAAGAAAGAAGCAACTGCTCTGCCTTTAAAAGGGGTTGACCCCGTTCCGCGGCACGCAGAACGGCAAAGTACTTTTCGAGCAAAGATAGGTCGTTGCCTGCGGCATATGTGCGCCTCAATTTAGTTACGGAAAGCCCCTCCGCCTCTATGCAGACCATAATGTGCGAGGGAACGGCTATTGCCCGGGCATCTGAAAAACCATACGCGGCGCACGCGCGAAGGGCGGCAGATTCGGCCGCGCCAGACGAAGCTCCGCAGGATATAAGCCCGCAACATATCCCGCACGCAAAAGACGCAACGCGCTGTGCAAAAGCGGGCAGGTTTGTGCCGTCGGTAAGGTATCTCATACCGATATACTATACCGCAGCGCAGACAATATGCCAAAAAATCGGAATTTAGAAATAATAAATTATTTGCAAATTAAATTATAATTAAATTTAATTGAAAAATTTGTTTTTTACTGCACTTATTTTACTTTTCTGAAAACAAACCAGAGGATTATAAGCACTTCGAACGGCGAGGCCGCCACAAACAGCAGCCAGAGGTTGGACACCGAAGTAAACAGATACATAAACGCAAACAGCATTGCCGCAAGCGACCACAATATCAGCGAGCAGGCAATTGCGTTGGTTATTCGGTTACCCCACACCGCAGAAAATACCATAAGCACAATCGACGAGGCGAACGCCGCCGCAACGAAGCAGAGATATTCGTGCGATAAATCGGGTATATAGCAGAGTATGACGAAGAGGCCCGTTGCTATGAACCACACGAGCGCGAACGACAAAAGCGTTATAAGAAGGCGCTTTTTGCGCTTGTGGAGCACGGGCTTTACTTCCTTTTCCTTCGGCCTGCTTACAAGGTCGTCTATGGTTATGTTGTATATGCCGGCAATCTGCATAAGCACGCGGATATCGGGCACAGACTCGCCCCGCTCCCACTTCGATACGGCTTTATCCGAATAATTCAGAAGCTCGGCAAGCTGGGCCTGCGTAAGATTTGCCTGGGTGCGGAACCTGAGCAGATTTTCTGCAATTACTTCTTTTATGTCGTCGGTATTCTCACTCATACCCAGATTTTACCAAATTTTTGCTCTAAAAGCAAGCAATAAAGGCAACTCTACTGCGAGTAGAATGTGAAATTTTTACAGTAGAGTTGACTTTTGCAGCAGTATAGACAGCCAATTTATTTGTAGAAAGCAAACCCGAACAATAGGGTGTAATTTTTACGCGGGCGGTATATAATGTTTTTGTAAACAAAAGGCGCAATGTGCGGGCAGATTCAGTCGTTACCGCAGCCTGAAAAGCGGTCTGCAATTCACCCGTGACCGGGCGGCATATTGCGGCTGCGGGGGCGGCATATTGCGGCCGCGATAGGAAAGAATACCCATTCAATAAGTTTGCACCATTCGGTAAGTTCGCACCATTCAATAAGTTCGCACCATTCGGTAAGTTCGCACCATTCGGTAAGTTCGCACCATTCGGTAAGTT
>URMT01000066.1 GCA_900549005.1 uncultured Eubacteriales bacterium
TAGTTATCTGCCCGCCGACTTCCCTATTTTTCAGTCTGTATTTTAATTGTTGCCGTTATCGGTTGTGCCGTCTTCGCTACCGACGCCTTGTTCATCTGCTTCGTCTGCGGAATCTTCGCCGTCGTTCACGGCCTGCTCTGTGCCGTTTTCCTTGGCGGCTTCAAGCGCCTCCATTTCGTCTTCAAGCCTCTGCGACTGCGCTATGAAGGGCTTGTTGTATCTTGCCGTTATAATGAACACTGCAAGGCCCGCAACAAACAGGCATACGATGGGTATCGCGCCGAGGTTTACCGAACCGGTCGCCTGAGTTACTATCGAAACTAACAACGTTCCCAAAAATGCCGCGCCTTTGCCGAATATATCCATTATGCCGAACAGCGTTCCCGAATGTTCGGCGGGTATAATCTTGGTGAAGTACGAGCGCGACAGCGCCTGTATGCCGCCCTGGAACAGACCCACCATCACGGCGAGCACCCAAAACTGCCATATCGACTGCATAAATATGGCAAATATGCCAACAAATGTGTAAGCGCACACGCTTATTGTAATCAGCAGTTCGTTTGAAACTTTTCCCGCAATCTTTCCGAATACGATGGCGGAGGGGAAGGCAACCACCTGGGTGACGAGCAGTGCGAGCAGTAGTCCCGTGCTGTCGAACCCGAGCGCCGTCCCGAACGAGGTCGCCATATCTATTACGGTATATACGCCGTCTATGTAGAGGAAGAACGCGACGAGGAAGAGTATTATGCCCTTTCTGTTCTTTACGCCGCCTTCCTTTTTAAACACGCCTGCAAGTTTTTTAAAACTTTTTCTTACTGTATGTTCGCTGCGCTCGATAAAGTGCGTCTGCTTATAAGTTTTGGTGAGCGGCAGGGTGAAGCCCAGCCACCACAGTGCGTTGATTATGAATGCTATCGGCATCGAAATAGCCGTGTCTACGGTAAGGACGAGCACTATGCTTATGAGGAATGGTATGCAGCTGCCTATGTAGCCCCACGCATATCCCTTTGCCGAAACGATGTCTACGCGCTTTAAGTCGGTAACGTCGGGCAGCATCGCGTCGTAAAATACAAGGCTTACCGAATATGCAATCTTGGTGACGATGAACAGCGCCAGAAACGCCACCCAACTCATAGGGATTCCCAGCGCCGCGCAGCCTATAACGCCGATTACCGCGCTGAAAAAGAAGAACGGCTTTTTCATTCCCTTATAGTCGGTAAAACTGCCGAGTATGGGCGAAATTATCGCCACGCACAGCGTTACGCCGCTCGCCGCATAGCCCCATATCGCGGTTGCGTCTGTACCTTCGAGACCCGCGCCCGTAACCAGGGCGTTAAAGTATATGGGCAGGATTGCGCTCACAAGCAGGGTGAATGCCGAATTGCCCACGTCGTACAGAATCCACGGAAGTTCCTTTCTCTTCTGCCTGTAAAGGGGGTCGCTTTTGCGCCGTGCCCGCGCATCGGCGCGCATTCTCTTTGCCTCAGCGCGCGCTTCGGCTGCGCTTTCGGCTGTCTGTAAAGCTGATTGATTTTCCATTTTACACCTTAATTTATTTGTTTTAGCTTAATTGAAACTATGTTTAACGCCCGCAGACTGCCCGCGCCGTTGCGCCTTAAAAATGGCGTTGGTTGCGGCATATATGCGCACCAATTTATTGCGGGGCGTAGTTTTATGCGCCTGTTTATTCAAAATCTCTGTCTAAAAGCGTGCTGAGCGGGCATTTGTCGTGCAGGTAGCCGTCGTAATTTATCATAAGGTCTGCCGCCTTGTCTGCGGCAACCGAATAAGCTCCTTCAAGTTTTTCAATCCCGTCGTTCCAGCGCTCGTCGTGCTTTACGGGCAGAATCATTCCGTGCATAATTTCCCACATTCCCGCAACTTTTAAAAGCGCCGTAATAATTGCGCGTGCAAACGGACTGTGGCAGCGCATTATGCGGTTATAAAATTTAATCGATTTAAGCGCCTTTTTCGCCTTCTTTTTGTCCACGCCGAAGTATGCCGCCGCAACGTCCTGAGTGCGTTCGGTGCATAATATGTGCGCGGTAAGGTCGGTTTTAAACGGGTTTTTGCCGTCCTTTTCAAGCAGGTATTTGTCGAATGCCGACTCGATTTCGGTGTGCGTTATGTTCTTCGCCTTCATCTCGGCGTTCACAAAGGGGTGCGCCTCGCTGTCAAGGGCGAAGTGGCACAAAAATCCCAGAAGATAGGCCTCGTCTTCCGGCCTCTTTCCGCGCGCCTCAAAGGTCTTTGCCGCCGCCGTGAAAAATTCCGAGGCGTATTTTTCGTGTATGGCATAGCCTATGGCGTTTGTCGGGTTGTTGGTGAGCGGCTTGTAATAAAACAACAGGTCGGGTCCGTGCAGTCCCAGCGCAAAGCAGTCAAAATTGTCGTCTGCAAGCGTTTTCAGGCTTTCGGGCAGCAATCTCTCTGCCTCGCAGCCCAGTCTGAAATGTGCGTAAGTGGAAGGCATAATAAATAAACTCCTTTGATTTTCTCTAAACCAAGGCAAAGTAATCCAAATCAGCCCCCAAAGGCGGCTTTTGCGCGCTTTGCTGTTCATCCTCATTGCAATACCGCAGAGAGTATTGCTGCTTCGTCTTCGCACCAATTCATCGCAAAATACGCTCTTTGGGGGTGCGAAGCAATTTAAAGCGGGCAGATTGCCGCAGATGCGAGGCAAAGTCCGCAGGGCGTGCTCGGTAGCACGTTCAAGGGCTTTAACGCGGCAGATGTTGTGATATGCCCGCTTTAAATCAGGTTCGGTTTATTTTGCCTTGGTTACAATTATACAATAATCCTTTGTAAAAACTTTCCCGATTTTGTAATAAGTTTGTAATAAATGCAGCCGCGGCCGCACTTTGTGCTCTTTGACGGACTGCCGCCGCATTTAAGTTTGCTTTTGCGCGGCGCGGGTGTTATAATATTGCAGGATAAAGCAGGGCGGCGGTTATGTGGTTACTACGGAAAAAGGCCCGCCGTGCGGCGAGCAGGGTTCAGTAATTTTTTGCTCCCTCGCCCGAATTCAGGGAGGTATGATATGACGCTTGACGAAGAATGTAAAGACTGCCTGTATAACAGCCAGATGAAAAAGGTAGAAAAGGGCCGTCCCGACGGAGCAAAATTTGCCGAGTTCAAAAAAGAGGTGCGCGCCCTGTGCGACAACCCTCCCGAAACTTACTGCGCGCCCCTTTTGATGCGCGATATCGACGGGTTACACCGCAAAATTTTCGGAAGCGGCATAGACTATTCGGCCGAGAAGAAGATGTTCAACTCCGCCGTCCTTAATATGGAAGGGGAGCTTTTTGCCCGCATATCCCAAAGCGCCGACCCTGTTGCCGAGGCAATACGCTACGCCGCCGCGGCAAATTACATAGATTTCGCCAAACTTTCAGACCTCAGCGAAGACAGCCTTAAAATAGTGGAGGAGGCGGCGCGTAAGGCGGAAGTTTCAAAGAATACGCTCGCGCTGTTAAAGTCGCGCCTTTCTTCGGCAAAAACGCTTTTATACGTGCACGATAACTGCGGCGAAGTCGTTTTCGATAAAATTTTTATAAGGGTGATAAAAAAACTCTACCCGCAGATTGCCATAACTTCGCTCGTGCGTGGCGGCGAGATAATAAACGACGCCACCCGTGCCGACGCCGACTTCATCGGCCTTTCAAAGTACGCCGCCGTTCAGGACAGCGGCGAGGCCGTTCCGGGCACCTATTTAAAGGAGCTCGCCCCGCAGGCGCTTGCGCTGTTTGAAAACAGCGACGTCATAATATCAAAGGGGCTGGGAAACCTCGAAACGCTGTACGGCGAGGGGTACGACATATTTTATTTATTTATGTGCAAGTGCGCGCACATAGCAAAAAGGTTCGGATATTTGCAGTGGCAGACGGCATTCGTACACGAAGGAAAGTGAAGGCCAAATTTGCCGATTGGTGCGGCAATATGCCACGATTAACGCAGGTTTTGCCTTCAATTTTTTAAATAAAAATACGGCACAATAAAAATATTTGCAAAAATACATTTACCGTTAAATTTTTGCACATATAAATTTTACCTGATTTTAACATAAATCGCTTGTGCGGCCGATTGATTGATGTTATAATTAGCGCAGTTTCGGAGTTTTTTTATGAAGAGAACGATTATAAAAATTTTATCTTTGCTCGCGGTTCCCGCCATAGTCGTCGGCGCGGCCGCCTGCAAAGACGATATCGCTGCAAACGCGGGATACGAACTGCTCGATAAAGACGTCTACCCTGCCGTTGAGGCTCCGTACGAGGAGGAGAGCAAGGCGGCGATAGAGCGCTGGCTGGCCGCCGAAAACAATCCTCTCACCTCGGCGCAGGTTGCAAAAGAGGTCGCCGCCGAACTTTTTGCCTACGCCTGCTATAACGAGGAGTATATCGATAAATACGTCTACTTCTCTGACCAGAGTGGTTCAACGCGTCTCCCCTCTGGCGTATCCGAGGCAACCAAACAGGACTATAAGCTGATAATTCACGAGGGCGAGGATACCCCCGGATATAAATATCACTACACCTTGCGCAAAGTTGACAACAATACTACGTTTTTTCCCGACAGTCTGTTCGAAACGGGCAATCAGCTCCGCTTCGTCGTACAAACAAACACGCTGTATCGCTTTGCTGCAACCGATGTGCACTATGGTGAAAACGAAATTCTCACTTGCACGTGGAGCGTTGACCCCTCATTGGACTGGGGAGTTAGCGAAGATGAACCGCCGATAGTCAAGCGCGAGGGCGAAAAATTAAATTTAGAGCAGATTGAAGAAGATATAATACAAATTGCAGAAAGCGGCGGCGAAGCCGTTATTCACGGCAACATAAACATACTCGCCGACGACATAATAGATTCTGCCACGATTACTTCGTCGCAGACAGATGACGGCGACGCGATATACACAATTGTGGCAAATCTCAATGCCGAGGTAGCAAACGCCGACCCTTCGTCGTCGGCAATGCTTAAACAGTCCAATGGCTCAGATAATTGTCGGTGGCTCACTACGGAAGAGGGCGGCACGCTTCGTCTTATCTATCAGATTTGGGATAACGGTCTTTTCAAACTGTATGGCCTCAGCGAAACTTGGCAGGGCACCATAGTGGCTATGTCAGGCACAATGAATTCCACGCTCTCCGTGCAGTACAGCTATTCCGACAGGGATACCGATATGACCGTCAAGCTCGCTATGCTCGACGAAGCAATAGCAAGCCGCGGCTGATTTTCAAAATAATGCGTACAAATTGCAATTGGTGCGGCAATATGCTTTAATCAATGCAGTTTATGTAATAAAAAAGGCGAAACGGATTATGGCAAAGGGCATAACAAAGTGGGATATTTTAAAACTTTCTTCCGCCTTCGACGGCAGTTTCAACCCCGCCGATTTTTCTGAGGACGAACTTGCCGAGATGCTCGGGCTGATTGAAGAGGGAGAGGACATAGAAGCTGTCCGCCGCCGCTATTTTGAAGAGCACGACGACGTGAAAGACAGAACGCTCGCCATAAAAAAATGGAGCGAATAAAAATTTGCTTTAATTTTATTTGTCATTTCGACCGAAGTAAACTAAGCTCCGCCCCGCTTGTCATTTCGACCGAAGTAAACTAAGCTCCGCCCCGCTTGTCATTTCGACCGAGCGTAAGCGAGTGGAGAAATCTCGTTTTGTAATGTTTTGATTAAATTTTGCCTGTTGTTTTTCGAAGGCAAAAACTTAACAAAAAGCCCGCAGGCGCTTTCCGCGCCCGCGGGCTTTCAACCTCACGAAAAATGCCGCGCTCGGCCAGCGCGGCATTTTTGTGTGTACGATAAATTTTATTTTGAAAAATATTTACGGCGCAAGCAGGGTTTCCCTGCGCCGGCGCAACCCAATTTGTCGCGTGAGCGAGCTCGCCGGAGGTGAATGGCGGCGCGTATAAGTGTGGGGGCAACAGCTGCGCCGCCAGAGGAACTTGGTTCCTAAAACTCACGAAAAATTCCCGTCGCGCAAGACGGGAATTTTTGTGAACATATTAAATTATATACTCCGAAAAAAGATAAGGCGGGATTTACTCCCGCCGTTAAATCTTTTTACGACCAACCCCCTCGCCGAAAAGAAAGCTTTTCGGCGAAAGCGCAGCGTTTACATTACAACTATATCGTTCTGCTCGAACAGCGCCTTGTATTCCCTGGGGAATACGTCGTCGGTTATCAGCACGTCGATGTCTTCAAGCTGAGCGAAGGTATAGGGGTTTATCTTGCCTATCTTCGAGCTGTCGAGCATCATATATACGTGGCGCGCCTTGCGGAAAACCTGCTTCAAAAGGTCGCTCTCCGTCTGGCTGTTGCACGAAAATCCGTGCTCGGGCGTAAACGCCAGCGCCGAAACTATTGCAATTTCAAAGTTGGTGTTGTTGAAATATTCCTTTGCCGCGGGGGAGGAGGTGGAAAGGTTGTCTTTCATAAGCTGGCCGCCCACTACGGTAATTTCAACGTTCTTCTTCTGCGCAAGCTCCATAGCAACGGCAATGCCGTTGGTGAATATGTTGCACTTTATGTCGGGCATCTCCTTCGAAAGGTACATTGCCGTCGTGCCGCCGTCAATGAAAATGCTCGTGCCCTCGTCAATAAGGGTTGCGGCCTTCTGCGCGATTACAATCTTCGCGTCCATATTTATAGTTGTCTTTTTGGTGTAAGCCTCGCCGGAAACTTTCTGCACTTCCTTAACAGACATTGCACCGCCGCGTATGCGGATAATGCGCCCGTCCTCTTCGAGCTGCGAGAGGTCGCGCCGCAGAGTCATCTGCGAAACGTCGGGGAATGCTTCTTCAAGTTGTTCCAGAGTCATCTTGCCGCGTTTGTCGAGTATTTCGGCAACTTCTTCCAATCTTTCACGCTTCACTGTTACACGAACTCCTTTGTTATTATTTAACATTTGCACTTATGTTGACATAATTATATACCGTATTATTGCCAAAGTCAAGGTAAATTTTCCACATTTAACATTTTTTGTTAAACAGATTGTGAAATTTTTTCACCAAACGGCGCAACGTAACCTGCTGAATACTTACCGCAACAAAAGTTTGCTTTTTTGCACAAGCTATGTTATAATCAATCTGCTTCCGCGCCCGGGGTTAAAGGCGCGCATATAAATTTACAGCAGGTAATATGAGAGTAAAAAGATTTAAATTCCGCCCCATAGGCATAGTTGTTGCCAGCTTCGTGATAGTAATCTTCGCCGGTGCGGGGCTTTTGTGCCTTCCGTTTGCCGTGCGCAGCGGCGAGCCCGATTTTTTAATCGCGCTCTTTTCGGCAACCAGCGCCACGTGCGTTACGGGGCATACGGTAATCGACCCTTACACATATTTTACGGGATTCGGTCAGGCAGTGATGCTCGTGCTAATCCAGATAGGCGGCTTAGGGTTCATCACAATAATTTCGCTGTTTATGCTCTACATCAAAAAGGATGTAACCCTTTCAGACCGCAAGCTGGCAATGCAGTCGGCGGGCGGCCTGAAAATGGCGGGGCTCAAAGGGCTTTTGAAGTATATCTTCATCGGCACGTTCTCGCTCGAATTTCTTGGCGCCGTGCTGCTTGCCATAAGTTTCGTGCCCGACTACGGCTGGGGACTGGGTATATGGCAGGCGGTGTTCACCTCGGTATCCTCCTTCTGCAACGCGGGCTTTTCGCTCACGGGCGCGGGCGGCGACCTCTCGCTGGCAGGCTATAATTCAGACCCGCTCTTTCTTATAGTGGTAATGGCGCTCATCACCATTGGCGGCCTCGGCTTCTATGTGTGGTACGACGTAATAAAGGGCAGGTTCCGTCCCTCGCGCTATTCGCTCCACACAAAGGTGGTGCTTATATCCACGGGCGCAATACTGCTCCTCGCCTGGGCGCTGTTTATGGCGTTCGAATGGAACAACGACGGCACGATAGGCAAAATGAACGCGGGCGATAAGGTGCTCAACTGTCTTTTCTTTGCGGTGACCCCCCGTACGGCAGGGCACTACACGGTTGATATGAACTACTTTTCAGACGGCGCCTACATTCTCACCAACGTGCTTATGTTTGTGGGCGGCAGCCCCGGTTCTACCGCGGGCGGCGTAAAGACGACCACATTCGTCGTGCTTGTTTTAACGATGGTTGCGGCTTGCAGAAGGGAGAGGCAGGTGCGCGTGTTCAAGCGCGGCATAGAGGGCGACGACGTGATAAGCGCCGTAACCGTGACTATGCTGTATATGTTCGCCATAATAATCAGCGTGCTTATAATCTGCGGAGTAGACGGCGGCACGCCGTACGAATCAGACTACGGCAACTGGACCACGGTTATCGCTGGGCAGGAAGTGCCCAACGTGGTAAACTTCAAAAACGTGCTGTTCGAGGTAATTTCGGCAATCAGCGCAACGGGGCTCACGCTCGGCATAACAGCCGAACTCTCCGCCCTTTCGCAGGTAATTTTAATACTTTTAATGTTCTTCGGCAGGGTAGGCGGCTACACGCTCATACTCGTCTTTTCAGAAACGCGCCGTCCCCCGGCGATTACGCGGTTGCCCGAACACATAATGATAGGATGAAAGGGGTTCACAAAAATTTAACTTTGGCCGAAAGTTAAATTTTTCGTGAGGTTGAGGGGCCAGCCCCTCTGGCGACGATGTTTAAGTGCCCTCATTTATATAATCGTCGCCATTCACCCTGCTGAGGCGCAGGTATGCGCAA
>URMT01000067.1 GCA_900549005.1 uncultured Eubacteriales bacterium
CGCCGTCTGGAAGTCTATCGTGTCAAACTCAAGGCTGAACATATCTTCGGTTACCGCGATACTTTCGCTCGTCCCGTCGTCGTAATTCACCCATATTGTAAGCTCGGGTTCTTCGCCCTCTTCGCACATGGCAAAACGTTCTTGTTCAAGATAAAAATCTGATACACGCTTGGGTACGGGTACGGTAATGGTTTCGGTAGTTTTGTCGGTATAAGTTATTACAAATACGATGCACTCTTTACCTTCGTTATCGATAGTATAGCTTATCTCTATATCGGCTATACCCTTGCCGTCTTTGCCGTCCTCACCGTTTTCGCCTGCGGGGCCAGCAGGGCCTGTCGCTCCGTCGGCGCCGTCCTGTCCTTCGGCTTTAACGCCGGTATCCTTGTCGCCTATCCACCAGTTGCCGTTTTCGCCTATGTAGGGCGTCTGCCCGTCGGCTCCGTCTTTGCCGTCCTCGCCGTCTTCGCCTGCGGGGCCTGCGGGACCTGTTGCGCCGTCATTGCCGTCCTGTCCGTTCGCACCGTCTTCGCCTGCGGGACCTGCAGGGCCTGCCGCTCCGTCGGCTCCGTCTTCACCCTTGATATTGCCGACAAGCGCCCAGCCGTTTTCGGTAAACTTGTAGATATCGAAGTCATCTTCGTCAAGGTAAAAATCGCCTAAATCGGCTTCAATCTGTTCGGTCGGGGAAGCCGTACCTGTAAACCATTCAGTGCCCCCCCCCGAGCTACTTTCGCCCGTGCAGCCGACAGCGCCTATAAGCGCGCCACATGCCGCCGTCGCCAACAAAATAGTTAACAGCTTTCTCTTCATAATTTCCTCCTGTAACAAATTTCAGAGTATCTGATATTTACCGGCAGATAAGCCAATATTATAACAATACTCTTATATTATAATCTTATCATATAAAAATCAGAATTACAATACTTGTTTGTAAATTTTGCACAACTATTTATCGCAATTTTTACAGCAAAATGGCACCGGCTTTAACAAGACGACGGCAAAGTGATATTCTCTTTGAAAAAGGAGATTTTTACCAATGATTTATGCTTATGCGCGCGTTTCGTCGCGCGACCAGAATCTCACCAGACAGCTTGACGCCTTCGAGGCGTTCGGCGTAGACAAAAAGCACATCTACTGCGACAAAAAGAGCGGCAAAAACTTTTCGCGCGAAGGCTACAAAAAGCTGCTTAAAAAACTTAAAAAGGGCGACCTTCTGGTAATCAAATCGATTGACCGCCTGGGAAGAAACTATAAGATGATAACAGAGGAATGGAACAACATCGTAAATAACATAGGCGCGGACATTCTCGTGCTGGATATGTCCATTCTTGACACGAGAACGACGGATTCAAGCCTTATAGGCAAGTTTATATCAGACATAGTACTTCAAATACTTTCATTTGTTGCGGAAAACGAGCGCGAAAGCATAAGGGCAAGGCAGGCCGAAGGCATAGCGATAGCCAAGGCGCGCGGCATAAAATTCGGCAGGCCGCCTAAAAAATATTCCGACGAGTTCATCGAAACGGCCAAAAAATTCAGGAGCAAAGAAATTTCGCTCAAAGAAGCGCTTGACGCGACAGGTATGAAGCAGTCTAATTTTTACTACCATATGGACAGGTGCGAAAGAATTGCCGCGGCAGAACAGACTGAAAATACAGAAAGAACCCATAAAAATTGCGGCAAAGAAGGAAAAGGCAAAGACAAACCGCCTGAAAGCTGAATATTTTTGCCGATACTTTATCAATCGCAACGCAATGTTTACGAATGTAATATTTGCCTTAAAAAACGGAGACCATAAAATTGGTCTCCGTTTTTTTAAGCTATGAACTGTTTTTGTTCCGTTAATAAAACATTAAATCGGTTCAGCGCGCAACGTTTTCCGAACCGGGCACTTCCGCGGCCGTTTCATCGGCTACCGCACTCTCGCCTTCGGCATTTGCCGTTTCGGGATTTACTCTCCTTCTTGCAACGCCTATTCTGAACCCGCGGCGGGGGGCTTCCACCACCGTTTCTGCAACATCGGTGCGTGCCGCGGCGATATCGGCGCCCTCGGAAGAAGACTCTGCGAGTGCCTGGGTTAAAGCGTCGTCCCAGCGGGGAACGTTTACCGCAAGTTCGCCGCCGACCTGAGCGGTAACGGCCTTGGTGGAAAAATTCTCTACCGCGCGCAGCCTTAAATATGCCTGTCCGCAGGGAAAAGGCTCAGACTTGTCGCACACGGCACAGAAAGGCGCGTATCTGCCGCACAAATCAATGCCGAAGCCTTCGCTGGCAAGATATTTGTCTACATCGGTCACAGCCTGAACGACGCGGGCGTCGTCAATTTCGGCGCTGTCGAGCATAGGACAAACCGTTTCCATACGCTGGCTTATGCGGTAAGCGGTTACGCAGGGGTTGGCAACCGTCTTGTCGCACACTTTGCAGAAAGCAGCGTACTTTCCGCAGACATCGTAGCCGAGAATTTCGCCTGCCACATATTTATCCGTATCTATAATGTGCTGCATTGAAAATGCGTCGTAAGAGAGAGCGCCCATAAGTTTTACAGGCTTTGTTTCATCCCACATAAATTCCCCTCCGTTGAGCAAATTTTTTTCTGCCGAGAACGGCATCAGATTTACGGCAAACCGGGTGCGGCGCACCCGCCTTGCAAACATATTCATCCGTTATAAAACAGAATTTCAGATTTCTTTAACTTCCAGCCCGTCAAGAATTTCTTCGTACTTTTCGCGGCGGAAAGTAATATTGTCGGGCGTGGTTACGGCAGCCGTGCCGCCTGCAACTCCGCTCCTTAAAATATCTTCAAGGCTTCCGCCCTTTGCAAGGGCGTATGTTGCCGCGGCGACCATACCGTCGCCCGCGCCTATCGTAGAGTTCATCGCCACGTTTATACTCTTGCAGTAATAATTTTTATTGCCGTCTGTAATTATCGCGCCCTCTTTGCCGAGAGAAAGAAGCACATATTTTGCGCCGCGCTTCAAAAGCTCGCGGCAACCGTACAGCGCGTCTTCCTTGCTGTTTACGGTAATATTCAGCGTTGACTGCAACTCTGCAAGGTTGGGCTTTACGAGGGTAACTCCGCATTTCAGCGCCTCGAAGAGGCGTTCGCCCGAAGTATCAACAATCTTTTTCACCCCTTCGGGGACGGCGGATAGCACGTCGGCATAATACGAAGGCGCCATACCCTTTGCAAGCCCGCCCGAAAGCACCACCGCCTCGCACCTTTCAGAGAGCTCGCGCACTCTTTCAAGAAGTTCGGCCTTTTTCTGCTCGCTGACTTCGGGACTGATATCGTCCACTTCCGTGAGCATTGATTTATTGTCTACAAACTTATAATTTTCGCGCACGCGGCCGGGACACCATACAAACTTATACGGAACGCCCTCGTAGTGCAGTTCCTGCTCGAACAGCCTGCCGTTGTCTTCATACATAAAACCCGTGGCGTATACGTCGGCGCCCAGTCTTTTGAGGCCGCGAGCGGCGTTTATTGCTTTGCCCGTAAAGTAAATGCGCTTGTTGAGTATTTTATTGTTCTTTCCCACGCTGAGGCTGTCAACTTCCATATTGACGTCTATGCAGGGGCTTAAACATATGCTTAAAATCATCTCGTCTCCCGGGCGCTGATGTAACAAAAGCCGTTTTTATGCGCAAAAACGGCTTGGAACAGTTACATAGAAATCATTTGCAGAGTTTCGTAAAGCTCGTAATTGAACTTCTTCTTCATATTTACGGCTTCAATTATATCCATATCGATAATCTCGTTCTTATGAATACCCACAACCCTGTTGCCTATGCCGTCGTTTAAAAGGCGCACGGCCTTGTTGCCGAACTGTGCGGCAAGCATCCTGTCTGCCATAGAAGGCGAACCGCCGCGCTGAACGTGGCCTATCGTGGTGGGGCGCACGGAATAAGTGGTTATAGATTGAAGCTGCTTTGCAAATTCTTCGGCCGAGCAAACGCCCTCGGCAACTACAACTATGTTCGAGTGCTTGCCGTTTGCGCGCGACCTGTTAATCTTCATAACGATATCGTCGAGGTCGAAAACAACTTCGGGAACGACGATTATTTCTGCGCCGCTGGCAATTCCCGCATAGAGCGCTATATCGCCGCAACGCCTGCCCATAACTTCTACTACCGAAATTCTTTCGTGCGAAGTCATAGTGTCCCTGAGTTTATTTATAATATCTATGCAGGTATTCACCGCGGTATCGAAACCGAGAGTATAGTCAGTATATTCAAGGTCGTTGTCGATTGTTCCGGGTATGCCTATCGTGGGAATGCCGTAATCTTCCGAAAGGCACTTCGCTCCCCTGAACGAACCGTCGCCGCCGATGACCACAAGGCCCTCTATTCCGCGGGCCTCCAAGGTGCGCACTGCCTTTTTCTGCCCCTCTTTGGTGAGCATTTCAAGGCACCTTGCGGTGCGAAGTTTTGTGCCGCCGCGCTGTACGATATCGGAAACCGAGCGCATATCCATTGAGACCATCTCGTCGTCGATAAGTCCCTGATAGCCGCGCTCTATTCCGTAAACTTCAATTCCGAAGTACAGCGCGCTGCGCACGACAGCCCTGATGCAGGCGTTCATGCCGGGGGCATCGCCACCGCTCGTAAGCAAGCCTATTCTCTTCATAATAACCTCCGCCGATTACAAGTTCTCTTTCTGCGGCACGCCGCGCAGATAAATTCTGCCTGCCCCCTATTCAAAAATTAAAGGCGCGCCGTTCATCATTTCCAGTTATATATTATATCAAATCATTTGCGAAATTTCAATAGATTTTACCAAATAAAAGCATAAAATGTGCTGTTGCCCGCAAAATTGCTAAAAATGTATCGATTTAAGCCCGTTTCAGCCGAAAAGCGTGCGTTTTGACCGATTTATCGGCACATAACCGAATGCAAAACACACGCTTTTTGAAGAATTTTTTAAACTATAAGCAAAATTTATACCAGTTTCACGTCGGCGTCGTCCAGCCAGATGCTTAGCTCTGCCAGAAGCCCGCGGCAGTAATTTACACCGCCGCCGAGGCGGAACTTTTTATCTCCGCGCTTTATTGCGCACGCCGTTTCGCCCTCGTAATTGCCGAGCATAGCCACAAGCTCGTCGAAATCCTCTTCTGAAAGCGCCGTTGCGTTGAGCCACAGAATATCGCGCTTGGGCCCGGGTTCTTCGGGCTTTTTCACGCCGCTCCCGGCGGTTGTGTCGAACGCCGCTATACTGTCGAGAATTATGGTGGGTTCCTTGCCGTTGTCGAGGTCGAGTTTGCCGTTCACCCTGACGATTTTATCGTTTAAGATAAGCCCCCTGTACCTTTCATATATTGCAGGGAAGGCGAGGCACTCCACGCTGCCGTACACGTCTTCGAGCGTGATGAACGCCATATGCGCGCCCGTGCGCTTGGTTACGGTCTTTTTGAAAGCCGTTATAATGCCGCCCATAGAAACCTGCATACCGCTTTTAAAAGAGTTGTAAGTTCTTTCGCCGTCGTCGTCTTCCGTATAATCGTCCAGAAGCGAACAGTTGAAATTGCAGTCGCCGAACGAATTCATATACTTTTCAAACGGGTGGCCGCTTACGTATACGCCAAGCACTTCCTTTTCTTTCGAAAGCTTTTCGTTCAGCTCGTATTCGGGTACATCGGGATAGTTTACCGTGAGTTTCTCCTCTTCTATTATATCGCCGAAGAGGCTCATCTGCGCGCTGTTCTTCTGCTTTGCAATGCTGACGGCGCGCTGATAGAGCGAATCATACACGAGTATTAGCTGCGAGCGGTGAACGCCCATAGAATCGAAGGCGCCCGCGTAAATGAGGCCCTCTATCATACGCTTATTCAAAAGCGTGGCACAGCGGGAAATAAAGTCGGGGAAGTCGGTAAACTGCCCGTGCGCGTTGCGCTCCTGTATGACGAGGTCGATTGCCGCCTGGCCCGTGCCTTTGAGCGCCGAAAGCCCGAAGCGCACGCCGTCGTTTTCCACCGAAAACACCGTCTTGCTTCGGTTGATGTCGGGCGGGAACACTTTTAAGCCCTTTTCTTTGAGGTACAGAACGTACTTGGTTATCTCGTCAATCTTGTTGAGTCGGTTATTCAAGATTGCGCAGATAAACTCTTTGATGTAGTACTTTTTGAGCCAGGCAGTCTGATAGGCAAGCGTTGCATACGCCGCCGCGTGCGATTTGTTGAACGCGTACGAGGCGAAGCCCTCCATATCGGCGAAAATCTTTGCGGCAACCTCGGCAGAGATGCCGTTCTTTATGCAACCTTCGATATGCGAACCGTTTACGTCGCTCGTGCCGCCGTAGATGAACTTATCCTTCTGCGCAAGCAGCGTCTTTTTGTCCTTCTTGCCCATCGCGCGGCGCACAAGGTCGGCTTCGCCCAGCGAGAAGCCCGCAAGATACTGGAATATCTGCATTACCTGCTCCTGGTAGACAGGTATGCCGTAAGTTACTTTAAGAATCTTTTCCTCCTGCGGGCAGTCGTATGTGATTGGCTCTGACCCGTGCTTTCTGTTGCAGAAGGAGTCGATGAACTTCATAGGGCCGGGACGGTAGAGCGACACGCCCGCTATAAGGTCTTCGAGGGTATCGGGTTTAAGCTGGCGCATAAACTTTTTCATACCCCCGGCTTCGAGCTGGAACACGCCGTCGGTGTCGCCTTCGGCAATGAGTTCATAGGCGCCCGCGTCGGTATAGCCTATTACGTTGAAGTCTATATCTTTGCCGTAGTCCTCTTTGATGTAGTCGAGGCACTTTTTTATATCGGTGAGGGTAACGAGCGCAAGGAAGTCCATTTTGAGCATTCCGAGCGCCTCTATCTCCTTTGCGACGAACTGTGTGGTTATGGCGTCGTTGTGCGCGTCGCCGCCGCTGCTGTTGCGCGACAGGGGAACGTTGTCGGCTATCTTTTTGCGGCAGATTACAACGCCCGCTGCGTGCATACCCGTCTGCCTGGGCATACCCTCTATTTTGAGCGCCATATCGATTACCGAATGGAGAGTTGCGTCGTTTTCGTACATTTCGCAGAATTCGGCGTTGCGCGCAAGTTGCAATTCGTTCAGCTTGTCGGCAATGCCCGCGCGCTTGTCTTCGTCCTGTTCGGCAAGCATTTTTTGTTTGGTCTTTTCTATGTTGAGGCCGAGAAGGTCCTTTATGGAGGTCTTGCCGTCCATTATCTTGGTGAGCCTGTCCGTTTCGGAATACGGAACGCTCATAACCCTGCCTACGTCCTTTATGGAGTTCTTGGCCGCCATAGTGCCGAACGTGACAATCTGGCAAACGTTTTCGGGATGGTATTTCCTGCGCACGTACTCTATCGTCTCTTCGCGCCTCTCCGTACAGAAGTCGATATCGAAGTCAGGCATAGATACGCGGTCAGGGTTGAGAAATCTTTCAAACAGAAGGTCGTATTGCAGTGGCTCTACGTCGGTTATTCCTATCGAGTAGGCCACTATCGAACTTACACCCGAGCCACGCCCCGGGCCTACGGGTATGCCCTGCTCCCTCGACCAGTTTATGAAGTCCCACACTATGAGGTAATATTCGGCGTAACCCATCGAACAGATTACGCCAAGTTCGTAGTCGGCGCGCTCGCGCTCCCTCTGCGTGACCGTGCCATACCTTCTTTTCAGACCCTCGTCGGTGAGTTTTCTGAGGTATTGTTCGGGCGTGCTGCCGTCGGGCGGTTCGTACCCCGGAATGAGCGAGGTGTCCCTTATGGGGTATCCCTTTTTATTGAGATTGAACGCAGGCTCTGTCACCTTATCAGCTATCGCGCGGGTGTTGGATATTGCCTTGGGCAGGTTGGGAAAAAGCTCGGCCATTTCGTCGCCCGACTTGAAGTAAAACTCCTGCGTTTCGAACTTCATTCGCTTGGGGTCGTCGAGCGTCTTTTTCATCTGTATGCACATCAGCACGTCCTGCATATCGGCGTCCTCTTTTCTGAGGTAATGCACGTCGTTGGTGGCCACAATCTCGGCGCCTATTTCGTCGGCAAGGCGCACCAGAAGGGGCAGAACGCGCTTTTCTTCGTCCAGCCCGTGGTTCTGAATTTCAATGTAAAAATCTTCGCCGAAAATGCCTTGCAGATAGAGCGCAAGCTGTTTTGCGCCCTCGTAATCGCCGTTTAAAAGCCTTCTGGGGATTCCTCCCGCAACGCACGCCGAAAGGCAGATTACACCTTCGGAATGTTCTTTGAGCACCTTATAATCAATCTTCGGCTTGTAGTAAAAACCGTCTACGAACGCCATAGAATCGAGCTGGACGAGGTTTTTATACCCCGCCTTGTTCTTTGCGAGAAGTATGAGGTGTTCGGATATGTTGGCCGACTTGTCGTGCATATCCTTGGTTACGTAAAATTCACAGCCGATTATGTATTTTATGCCCGCGGCTGCCGCCTTTTCGGCAAAGTGCAGCGTGCCGTACATATTTCCGTGGTCGGTCATACACACGGTGTCTATCGCGTTTTCCTTGCAATAATCGATAAGGTTGTCTATTTTGCACGCGCCGTCCAGAAGCGAATACTCCGTATGCAGGTGCAGATGTACGAAATCTGTCATTTATTTCCTCGTAAAATCGTGTTAAAGTAAATGCGCCCGATAAAAAAAGCGCGTTCAGGTATGTTTCTGCTTTGCAGGCTTCCGAATAAAGCGGCG
>URMT01000068.1 GCA_900549005.1 uncultured Eubacteriales bacterium
CACAAAGTGTGGAGCCTCGGCAGGGCAGCGCTTCGCTCGCGCACGCGAAATGACATTTAAAAAATAATAGTGGGCGCAAGGCGAATTTAGTTCGCCGCTTACGCGCGACACAATTTGTCGCGTGAGCGAGCTCACTGGAAGTGAATTGCCCCGATTATATTATCGAGGGCCCCTGAAAATCGGGGCAAGAGAAACTTAGTTTCTCAAATCACGGAATTTTTCGCACTCGGCCAGGGCGAAAAATTCGTGACTTCCGTTACGGGTGCATAGAAGCAAGCAAGACAAGGAGCGTGCGGAACGTTGCAAAGGAGCTTACTTTGAGGTAAGTGACTGAGCAAACCCGCAAGCGCGACACCGTATTGCGCAGCTTATATGAACACGGGCGGGGTTACAAGAATGTGGTTATGACTTGCTGCGCCACGTGATTCTCCCCTTAGTCAGGTCGTACGGGCTCATTTCAAGTTTTACCATATCGCCTTCGATGATTCTTATATAGTTCATACGAAGTTTGCCTGAAATGTATGCCGTTATCACGTAGCCGTTTGCAAGCTGAACTTTGAAATTGGCGTTGGGAAGGCACTCTATTACCCTGCCCTCGGCTTCAATTACGTCGTTTTTAGACACAAACCGTTTCCTCCGCTATTATTTGGCGCCTTCGTCCTGCTTCGGCGCCGCGGCGCCGTATCCTTTGAGCGCCGAATATACTTCGCTGTCGAACACCTTGCCGCCTTGGGAAAACTTTTCGGCAATCGATTCCGCCCTGTCGGGCAACAGCCTTATATGCTTCAAACTCTTCTTTTTCGGCGCGGACAACTTTTTATAGTTGCCGTCGCACACGAGCACGAAACCTGCGGGAAGAACTTCCTTTATCAGGTAGTACCTGCCCTCGTCCCTGCCCTGCGTGCTTACGCATATTCCGCCGGGCACAGCCTCTGTCTTTTTCATAAATTCACCGCCGCCCCTTTACAGCGTAAGAATTTCAACGCCGTCTTCGGTTATGAGCACTGTGTTTTCGTAGTGCGCCGCGGGCTTGCCGTCGAGCGTGCGTATCGTCCAGCCGTCTTTCGGGTCCTGCCATACCTTCCACGTGCCCATATTTATCATAGGTTCTATGCAGATGGTCATTCCCGCTTTGAGGCGCAGGCCCGTGCCCCTTTTGCCGTAGTTTGGAACGGCGGGGTCTTCGTGCATATCGCGGCCGATTCCGTGCCCCGTGAGGGCGCGTACCACCCCGTAGCCGAACGATTCGGCGTACGTCTGCACGGCGCAGCCGATGTCGTAGAGCGGCGTGCCCGCCCGAAGGCCTTCGAGCGCCTTGAAGAAGCACTCTTCGGTGACTTTGACGAGCTGCCTCTTTTCTTCCGACACGTTGCCGATTAAAAAGGTGCGGGCGGCGTCGCCGTTGTAGCCGTTCTTTTCGACGGTGATGTCTACGCTGACTATGTCGCCGTCGACGAGTATCACGTCGTCAGAAGGGATGCCGTGAACGACCACGTCGTTTACCGAAACGCAGGCGCTGGCGGGGAAGCCTTCGTAGCCGAGGCTGGAAGGGGTGCCGCCGCAGGAGGTTATGTACCTGTATACCAGGTCGTCAACGTCCTTGGTGGTCATTCCCGCCTTTATGTTTTTGCCCACAAAATCGAGAGTTTCTTTTACTATCCTGCACGATTCGCGCATCAGCTCTATCTCGTGCGGAGTTTTGATATGAATCATAATTTAACGCGCCGTACGGCGCCTGAGGACAATTTACTTTTTGAAATTATCCAGCTTTTCGCATACCATTGCGAAAACTTCTTCGGGAGAGGCGTTGCCGCACTCCACGGTGAGCAGCTTGCCCTGCGCTTCATAATAATTTATGAGGGGCGCGGTCTGCGTCTTGTAAGTTTCCAGACGGGCTCCCACCGTTTCGGGATTGTCGTCCGCCCGCTGATAGAGGGGCTGGCCGCACTTTTCGCACGTGGTTCTGCCGCCGAGAGTGGATACGTGGTAGCTTGCGCCGCAGCTGCAAACGCGCCTGCCGCATATTCTGTCCATTATCAGCGAGAAGTCTACCGAGATGTTCACGCACACGTCGATGTGCGCAAATTTATCGAGCTGCTCCGCCTGGAAGAGATTGCGGGGGAAACCGTCGAGCATATAGCCGCCCTTCACGTCGTCCCACGTGAGCCTGTCTTTGACTATGTCGCAGGTAACTTCGTCGGGAACGAGCTTGCCCGCGTCGATATAACTTTTTGCTATCTTGCCGATGGGCGTGCCGCCCTTTATGTTAGCCCTGAAAATATCGCCCGTGGAGATGTGTACGAGGTTGTACTTCTTTTCAAGATATGCAGCCTGAGTACCCTTGCCCGCGCCGGGCGCGCCTAAAAGCACGATATTCATAAGTCAATTTCTCCCGTAATTATTCTGTTTTATCTGCCCGCGGCCGTTCATACATACGCGCGCGGCCGCAAATGCGGCGACGCTGCGCGACGTATATATGAAACCGTACGGACAATACTATTTTAGCAAAAATTATGCAAAAATGCAAGGGCAGACAAGCCTGCCGCCATACATTTTTGAAATCCCGGCTACCTATAACGGGTTCAGTTTCCCATAACGGTTCAGAGATGCGGGCAGAACGAGGAGCGCGCGGAAGGTTTGACAGAGCTTGCTTGAAGTCAGGCAACCGAAAACACCCGCAAACGCGACAACGTTATGCGACGCATATATGAAGCCGTCAATTATTTGAGGAAACCCTTGTAATTCTTCATCATCAGCTGGCTCTGCAACTGCTTATCGAGTTCGAGCGCAACCGATACAACGATGAGGATACCCGTTGTGGAGAAC
Source organism: uncultured Eubacteriales bacterium (assembly GCA_900549005.1). Taxonomy (GTDB): domain Bacteria; phylum Bacillota; class Clostridia; order Christensenellales; family Borkfalkiaceae; genus Coproplasma; species Coproplasma stercorigallinarum. The sequence goes on from URMT01000068.1 coordinate 2,827, forward strand.
ACGCTCAGAAGGCTTGTATCGGTCATTCCGAGCACTACGCTTGCGATGATGCCGAGTATCGAGGGGATGAGCGCAACCAGCGAGAGATAAATCGCGCCGAAAAGCGTTATCCTGTTGGATATTTTTTTCAGATAATCTGCGGTGGGCTTGCCGGGGCGTATGCCCTGAATGAAGCCGCCGTTCTGCTGAATGGTCTTTGAAACGTCCTCGGGGTTGAACTGCATCGACGAATAGAAGAACGCGAATGCGAATATCAACAGGCAGAGAACTACCATATAGATGAGCTGGCCGTACCAGGTGCCGCTGCCCGAGAACCATTCGGTTACGCCCTGTTCGAAGGCGCTGCCGGGCCAGAACAGGCTGGCGAGCATTCCGGGGAAGCTGATTAAGGCGAACGCGAAGATGAGGGGCATTACGCCGCCGCCGGCTATCCTGATGGGGATTACCGTGGACTGGCCGCCGTACATCTTGCGGCCCTTTACCTGCTTTGCATACTGCACGGGTATTCGCCTTTCCGAAAGGTCTACCGCCACTATCGCCACGAACTCCAAAAGGGTGAGCACGACGAAGCCTATTATTTCCCAGAGCGGGTTGAGGCCGTATTCGGCGCTGCCTATCTGCGAAATTTTGCTCACGATGGTTATGCCCGCCGTGGATATGATGCCGACAAAGATTATGAGCGATATGCCGTTGCCGATGCCGTATTCGGTGATTCTTTCGCCGATGAACATTACGAGCATTGCGCCCGCGGTGTAAACGACCACGAGGAACACGCCTGCAAGCCAGGTGGCAGCGGTATCCGACATCAGGCCGCTGGTGCCGCCGCCGAACATTACGGTGTTGATGGCGCCTTCTTCCGCGGCGATGTTTACGATTATGCCTATCGCCTGTGCTATTGCGAGGACGATGGTTACGTAACGGGTTATCTGGGCTATCTTCTTCCTGCCTTCCTCACCCTGGCGCGAAAGGCGCTCCAACGCGGGAATGCCCACCGTTAAAAGCTGTATGATGATTGATGCGTTGATGTAAGGGCTTATGCCGAGCGCGAACAGCGTTGCGTTCGCAAGCGACGAACCCGTTATCGACGACATCAGTTCGAGGAAGGTGTAGCTTTCGATAGCCGCGCCGAACACATCCGAATCGATGCCGGGTACGGGTATATAGCACCCGATTCTGAAAATCAGCAACAGAAGCAGCGTTATCCATATCTTCTTGCGGATTTCCTTGACTTTAAAACAATTTTTTATTGTTTCAAACATTTTAACCCCTTTGCGGCGGTATGTTCGCCGCCGATTGAATTAAAGGACTTCCGCCGTGCCGCCTGCCTTTTCAATTGCCGCCTTAGCGGTCTCCGAAAATTTAGCCGCCTTAACGGTTATCGCGTTTTTGATTTCGCCCTTGCCGAGAACTTTGAGCCCCGAATTGCCCTTTACGAACTTTGCAAGGTTGTTTTCAACTACATAGTCGTAGTCTACCACCGTGCCAGCGGGCACGCCTTCGAGCTGCGAAAGGTTTACGATGAGGTAGCAGGTAGCCCACTTGTTGTGGAAGCCCCTCTTGGGGATGCGCCTTGCTATGGGCATCTGGCCGCCTTCGAAGCCGGGACGTACGCCGCCGCCCGAACGCGCCCACTGGCCCTTGTGGCCCTTGCCGCTCGTCTTGCCCGTGCCGCTGCCTATGCCGCGGCCGAGCCTTTTAACCGCCTTTTTGGAACCCTCTGCGGGGGATAAAGTATCGATTCTCATTTCTTGCTGCCTCCTTATACCTTTTCAACTTTAAGAAGGTAAGATACCTTTTTTATCTGGCCCATAATGGCGGGGGTTTCTTCGAATACCTTTTCGGAACGTATCTTTTTAAGTCCGAGCGCCGCAACGGTGGCCTTTACAGACTTGACTTCGTTGCTCGCGCTTTTAATTAAAGTTACTTTAACCATTTGCGTTCCTCCGATTAACCTAAAATCTCTTCCGCCGTCTTGCCGCGCGCCGCAGCTATCTGCTCTGCGGTTTTAAGCTCTTTCAAGCCCTCGATTGCAGCCTTTACGCAGTTGATGGGGTTGTTGGTGCCGTGCGACTTGGTGCGGATGTCCTTGATGCCTGCGGCTTCCATAACCGCGCGCACGGGGCCGCCGGCTATAACGCCGGTACCTTCTGCGGCGGGCATCATAAGAACTTTGCCCCTGCCGAATATGCCGGTTACGGTGTGAGGTATGGAAGTATCCTTTACGTTCACCCTGAACATATTCTTCTTGGCCTGGGCGGTGGCCTTTTCAATCGCTACGGGCACTTCCTTGGCCTTGCCTACGCCGCAGCCAACGCTGCCCTTGCCGTCGCCCACTACCACGAGCGCGGCAAAGCGCATATTGCGGCCGCCTTTAACGGTCTTGGATACCCTGTTTACCTGTATGAGCTTGTTGATGGTGCCGTCGTCTTCGGCCCTCTTGAATCTCGATTCCCTTCTTGCAGGTCTTTCTTTCTTCTCTTCCATTTTCTTAACTCCTTAGAAATTAAGTCCGGCTTCCCTTGCGCCTTCGGCAACTGCCTGCACCCTGCCGGTGTAGAGGTAGCCGCCCCTGTCGAACACGACTTCCTTGACGCCCTTTTCAAGCGCCCTTTCGCCGGCGGTTTTGCCTACAAGTTTTGCCGCTTCCGTCTTGGTGAGCTTTTCAACCTGCGCCTTTACTTCCTTTTCCATAGTAGAAGCGGAAACGAGGGTTACGCCCTTGACGTCGTCAATCACCTGAACGTAGATGTGGTTGAGGCTGCGGTATACGCAGAAACGGGGAGTTTCGGCAGTACCCTTTACCTTCTTCCTGACGCGCGCGTGGCGGCGCTTGCGTTCGGTGTTCTTGTCTATCATTTTAATCATAATAATCTCCTTTGAGCAATCGGCCATATGGCCTATCCTTCGGATATTGCGGCATTAAATCCGCCGCAAGCCTTTACCCGAAATTACTTCTTGCCCTTGCCTCCCGTCTTGCCTTCCTTGCGCTCGATTACTTCGTCGCTGTAAGCGATGCCGTAGCCGTGGTAAGGTTCGGGAACTCTTATCGAGCGGATATCCGCTGCCGTCTGTCCTACGAGGGTCTTGTCTATGCCCGAAACTACTATCTCGTTGGCGCTGGGGCATTCGAGCTTTACGCCTGCGGGCTCGGTGAACTCTACGGGGTGGGAAAAACCTACGTTGAGAACTACCTTGTTGCCCTGCTTGGCAACCTTCCAGCCTACGCCGTTTACTTTAAGGCTCTTGGAATAGCCCTGGGTTACGCCCACAACCATATTGTGAAGGAGCGCCCTGTAAAGGCCGTGCTTGGCTTCGAGCTCGGCGGTGTCGTGCTTCTTTACGACGAGGGCTTCGTTGCCCTCTACCTTGATGTCGATGTCGCCGACAACTTTCTGGGTAAGCGTTCCCTTTGCGCCCTTTACCGTAACGACGTCGCCGTCGAACGAAACGGTTACGCCTGCGGGAAGAACAACGGGCAATTTACCTATTCTTGACATATCCGCTTACCTCCTTACCAGATGTAGCAGAGCACTTCGCCGCCAACGTTTGCGGCCTTTGCCTGCTTATCCGTCATTATGCCTTTGTTGGTGGATATGACCGCAACGCCCATTCCGTTCATTACCTTGGGCATATTTTCTACGCCGGCATAGGTGCGCAGGCCGGGCTTGGAAACCCTTTTGAGTCCGTTGATTACGGGCTGCTTTTTGGCCGCGTATTTGAGCGTTACCACCAGCTTGCCGTTGTAGCCGTCTTCAACCAGCTTTACGTCGGAGACGAAACCTTCTGCAAGCATTATGTCTGCGATGGCCTTCTTCATGTTGGAAGAGGGGATTTCCACCGTCTCTTTGTTTACCATAAGCGCATTCCTTATGCGCGTGAGCATATCTGCTATGGGGTCAGTCATCTTTGCACCTCCTTACCAGCTCGACTTTTTAACGCCGGGTATTTCGCCCTTGTACGCAAGGTTGCGGAAGCAGATACGGCATACGCCGTACTTGCGGAGAACGGCGTGCGGTCTGCCGCATATCGAGCACCTGGTGTATGCTCTCGTCGAAAATTTTGCAGGCCTTTGCTGCTTGTTTATCATAGACTTTTTAGCCATACTTTTATCTCCTTACCTCTTGAAGGGCATTCCCATAGCCCTTAAAAGCTCTCTTGCTTCTTCGTCGGTCTTGGCGGTGGTTACGAAGCATATGTCCATACCGCGTATCTTTTCAACCTGGTCGTACTGTATTTCGGGGAAGATGAGCTGTTCCTTTACACCCATACAATAGTTGCCCCTGCCGTCGAAGCTGTCTGTGGGAACGCCGCGGAAGTCGCGGACGCGGGGAAGCGCGATGGATACGAGCTTATCGTAGAAGTCGTACATCATCTTGCCGCGAAGCGTAACCTTTATGCCTACCGTCATTCCCTCGCGCACCTTGAAGTTCGCTACCGACTTCTTGGCCTTGGTAAGTACGGGGAGCTGGCCGGTTATCTGCTTGATTTCGTTCTGCGTTATCTGTATGGACTTTGCATTGTCCTTTATGTCGCCGAGGCCGGTGTTGATTACTATCTTTACCAGCTTGGGTACCTGCATTACATTTGTGTAGCCGAATTTTTTGGTAAGGTAGGGAACGACCTCTTCCGCATACTGCTTGGCTACTCTGCTCTTATAAACTTTTTCCGTTGTCGCATTCTTTGCCATATTCGTTCACCTTCTCACTCAGCCTTGTCTTCCTGCGCATTCTCTGCGGCTTCGGCCTTTGCCGCGCGCTTTCTGGTGCGCTTTTTGGGCTCTTCTTTCTTGACTTCCTTGCCCTTCTTGCCTGCATATGCCTTGTCGAGCACGGCGCCGCACTTGGGGCACACGCGAACGCGCTTGCCGTCCTGCTCGCCGCTCTTTACCCTTACCGCCTTGTCGCACGCGGGGCATATCACCATTACGTTGGATACGTCTATCGCGCCCTCTTTTTCGACTATCTTGGATACGTCGTTGCCGCGGCGCGCCTTCTGCGTTTTGTGCTGTATGTTGATACCCTCTACGGTTACCTTTCCGCTCTTGGGAGAAGTGGCGATTACCTTGCCCTGCTTGCCCGCATACTTACCGGTGATAACCAGAACATTATCATTCAATTTTACGTTCATAGCTTTAACCTCTCCTTAAAGAACTTCGGGTGCGAGAGATATTATCTTCATATAGTTCTTTTCTCTCAGTTCCCTTGCAATCGGTCCGAAGATACGGGTGCCTCTGGGCTCCTTGTTCTGACCTATTATAACTGCGGCGTTGTCGTCGAACCTGATGTAGGTGCCGTCGTCGCGCCTGATGCCCTTGGTGCTGCGCACGATTACGGCCTTTACCACGTCGCCCTTTTTAACCGCGCCGCCGGGGGTTGCCGTCTTGACGGAGCAGACGATTACGTCGCCGATGTTGCCCGTCTTGCGGAAGCTGCCGCCCAGCACCTTTATGCACATAAGCTCCTTTGCGCCGCTGTTGTCTGCGGCTTTGAGCCTCGTCTGGGGTTGTATCATATAAAATTCTCCTTAATTTATGACTTACAACTAAATGCGATACTCACGAATTTTTCGCCTTGGCCGAATGCGAAAAATTCCGTGAGGCCGAGGGGCGCCGCCCCTATCGCCCCGATTTTCCGCCGCCCTCGATTATATAATCGGGGCGATTTACCCTGCTGCGCGAGGGCTATGCCCGCTGCCCTGCCGAGGGTTCCCGTTTTCGGG
>URMT01000069.1 GCA_900549005.1 uncultured Eubacteriales bacterium
CCCGCGTGATGAGTTACGCTTCCCGCAAACGGTACGAAGGTCAGCGGTAGCGCCCGCTCTGAAAGGGGTCGGCTTCGTCCTTTCTTTTGCGCGTCTTTCTGCCCGAGAGCAGGGCGAGCGCGAGGGCGGCGACGACGAGTATGCCTATGACCACCGCCGCAATAATCGTACCGCTCCCGCCCGAGGTGTCGGGGACTTCTTCATCGGGAAGAGGCGTGGTTTCTATCAGCGGATAATCGTCGTTTGCCCCCGAAATATAGCCGAACGAACCCTGGCAAAGCACGTACGAATAGCCCGCCGCGCCGCTGTAATACGAACCGTAAAACGCCGCCTGCACGGTTATGTCGTCTATGGCGGGCAGGCCGCCCGCGGGCGGCTGTGAAAACGTGACCGTGACCGATTCGTACAGGTATACCGTCTGCGGCGCTTCGGTTAAAAGCTCGAAGTCCGATTTGAGGACGTACCCGTACACGGCGCGGTAAATTCCGTAGTCCTCGGCATACTTTGCGCGGTACCATTCGCCCTTTTCCGACAGAACTTCCACGCAGTAGGTGTAAGGCACGGCAAAAATGCTCGTCGAAAGGTCGTCCGAGGTGCAGAAATAGGCCTCGCGCGAGCCTGCGCGCGCATACAGCGTTCCTTCTGACGCGTCGGAATCTTCGTATTCGTCGTAACCGTCCGAAGGATAGTATTCAGTTGCGCCCGCCGCGACAAAACACGTCGGCGTGCAGAAGATTGCTGCCGCGGCAAACAGCGCGGCCGCCCGCATAGCTGACTTCATATATTCTATATTGTATGGGCGGCTATGCGCTGAAAAACAAATTATTTTGTAACAAAAGGTCGTATTAGTATGGACAGGGAGGATATTTTAAGCGCTGTCGCCCGTATAGACAGGGAGCTTGAAAGGCGGCGGCTTTCAAACAGGCTTACATTTTACAACTCGGGCAGAAGGAAGCACAAAAAACAGCTCGCCTTCCACAGGTGCAAAAAGCGCAACAGGTGGGTATTCGGCGGCAACCGCTCGGGCAAGACTGAGTGCGGCGCGGTTGAAACAGTGTGGATTGCGCGCGGCATACACCCCTACCGCAAAAACAAGGCCGATACCTTCGGCTGGGTGGTGTCCCTTTCCCAGCAGGTTCAGCGCGACGTCGCGCAGAGCAAGATACTTTATTACCTTCCCAAAAGCTGGATAGCCGACATAGTGATGCTTTCGGGCAGGAAAGACAGCCCCGCCTCGGGCATAATCGACCAGATTAAGGTAAAGAACGTGTTCGGCGGCATATCCACCATAGGCTTCAAAAGCTGCGACCAGGGGCGCGAAAAGTTCCAGGGCGCCTCGCTCGACTACGTCTGGTTCGACGAGGAGCCGCCAAAGGATATCTACGAAGAGTGTTTAATGCGCGTTATGGACAGGCAGGGCGACGTGTTCGGCACAATGACTCCGCTCAAAGGCCGCACCTTCATCTATAACGAAATCTACTTAAACCGCGGGCACAACCCCGAGGTGTGGTACGAGTTTATGAATTGGGAAGATAATCCCTTCCTTTCAAAGAAGGAGATAAAGCTGCTCGAAGGCGCGCTTGAAAGTTCGGCGCTCGATTCAAGAAAGTACGGCAAATTTTCCGACGGGTACGGGCTGGTTTACCCAGAGTTCGACGAGAGCGTGCACGTAATCGAGCCGTTCTCCGTCCCCGCGGAGTGGCAGGAGATTATCTCGATAGACCCGGGGCTGAACAACCCGCTCTCGGCGCATTGGTACTGCGTGGACTGGGACGGCAACGTGTATGCCGTGGCCGAACACTACGCGGCGGGAAGGGACGTCGACTACCACGCGCAGCGCATTATGGAGATAAGCAGGGCGCTCGGCTGGAAAGCCGATTCGCGCGGGCGGGTGAGGGCGCTTATAGACAGCGCGGCAAACCAGCGCACGCTGGCCTCTTCGAAGTCGGTGGCCGAGCTGTTCTGCGAAAGGGGCATACTTGTGGACACGCACGTGGACAAGGACGTATTTGCTGGCATTTCGCGCGTGAAGAGCTACCTTGCGCGCGGCAACGGCACGCCCGATTTATATATCTTCAAAAACTGCGAAAATATGATTTCGGAGTTCAAGGGGTATTCGTGGGGGAGCGGCGATATGCCCGTAAAGCGCGACGACCACAGTATGGACGAGCTGAGGTACTTTATAATGACCCGCCCGCGCCCCGCCCCTCGGGCGGATGAAAAAGGCCCCGTGGCGCGCGACAAGGAGAGGCGGATAAGGAGGCTTACGAAAAAAATTGAGCGATGAAGGAATAAAAAAGGCGCTTTTGAAGTGCGCGGTGGGCTTCGATACCAGCGAAATAGTAGAGGAGTACACCGTGGACGAGGGCGAACTTAAACTGGTAAAGCGCAAAGTGACAAAGCGCGACGTGCCGCCCGATATTAAGGCGGTGAAGATGCTGCTCGACGGCGAGGCCGACGCCTCGCAGATGAGCGACGAAGAGCTTGAAGAACGAAGAGAAAAACTAATTGCAATGTTAAAGGAGGAAGGCATTGACAAATAACGGCATTTTTACAGACGAAAAGGCGGAAGCCGAAAGAAAGCTGGTGGAGGAAGTTCAGGCAGACTTTGCCGAAAGGCAGTCGGAGCGCAAGCGCATAGAGCGCGGCTGGGAGCTTGATATGAACTTTTTGTGCGGCAATCAGTACTGCGGCCTGAACACCGCGGGAGAGATTGAGGAGGAGCAGGCGGCCTACGGCTGGCAGCCGCGCAGGGGGTTCAACCACATTGCGCCCACGGTTGAGCTGCGGTGCGCAAAACTTGCGCGCATACGCCCCGCGCTTTCGGTGCGCGCGGCTTCGGGCGACGAGGGCGACAAGCAGGCGGCGGCGCTGTCTGCGGCAATACTCGCGCGCTCTGGCGAGAGGTGCGGGTTGGAGGACGCCCTTTACAGGGCCACGGTGTGGTCAGAAACGTGCGGCACCGCCTTTTACAAGATTGTGTGGGACAATTCGGGCGGCGCGGCCGTGGGCAGCGCGGAGGACGGCTCGGCGATATGCGAGGGCGAAGTGCGGGTGACGGCGATATCCCCGTTCGAGATATATCCCTACTCGCTCTCTGAGGAGGGGATAGACGAACAGCCTTCGATAATTCACGCGCGCGCCGTTTCGGTGCAGGACATCTTTGCGGCGTACGGCGTAAAACTTGCTGGCAGGGATATCGAGGAATTCTCGCTCTCGCCCTACTCTGCCGCCGCCCATTCCTCGGGCGGGAGCGTGCGCGCCGTGCGGCGCGGGTACGAGGTGGTGATAGAGCGCTACATAAGGCCCACCGCCGACCTGCCCGAAGGCAGGCTGACCGTGGTTGCGGGCGGAGCGCTTTTATACGACGGCGCCCTGCCTTATATAAACGGCGAAAACGGCACCAGGGGCTATCCGTTTGCAAAACAGGTATGTATGCCGCTTGCGGGCAGCTTTTTCGGCGCCAGCGTGGTTGACAGAATGATACCTTTGCAACGCGCCTACAACGCCGTGCGCAACAGAAAGCACGAATTTTTAAACAGAATCTCTATGGGCACCGTCGCCGTGGAGGAGGGGTCTGTGGATACCGACGACCTTTCGGAGGACGGCCTGCGCCCCGGCAAGGTCATCGTTTACAGGCAGGGCGGCAAGCCGCCCGAAATGCTCACCCTCGGCACTCTGCCCGAGGCCTTTGAAAAGGAGGAAGAGACCCTGCGCGACGAATTTTCGCGCGTTTCCGGCACGGGCGAAATCACGCAGAACGGGCAGGCTTTCTCTTCGGTTACTTCCGCCACGGGTCTGCAACTGCTCGTCGAGCAGGACGACGCCCGTCTGAACGTCAGCTACGAATCGATAAAGCAGGCGCTCAGGCTGGTGGGCAGGCACATACTCCGCCTTTACAGGCAGTTTGCGTGCAATGCCCGTCTTGTAAACGGAAAGTCGGAGAGCGGCGCCGCCAGGCTCTATTGCTTCAAAGGGGAGGACATATCGTGCGACGACGTCATACTCGAATCGGACAGCGACATAAACCTCACCCCCGCCGAGCGCAGGAACGTGGTCTATGAGATGATAGACAGGGGACTTTTATCGGACGACAGCGGGGCAATGAGCCGCGCGGTAAAGAACAAGGTGCTCTCTTACATAGGCTTCGGCGGCTTTGCCTCGGGCAGGGATACGGAGGGTATGCACGCCGCGCGCGCCGCGGAGGAGAACGCGGCGATAAAGAGCCGCGCCGCAGAGGTGAAAGAATACGACGACCACGAAGTGCATATCAGGGAACACACCGCATTTTTACTGTCTTACGACCCCGAAAAGGCGGTTGAAGAGCGCATATGCGCACACATTAAACAACACAAAAAATTTTTGAAGGAGGACATAGATGGATAACCTTGAAACTAACGCGCCCGATACGGCAAACACCGCGGAGGCGGAAGAGGAGAAAGTTGCGGCAGATTTGGGCAAGTTTAAGGACGTAAAGGCCCTTCTGGACGCATATACCAGTCTGGAAGCCGAATTCACCCGACGCAGTCAGCGGCTGAAAGAACTGGAAGGGAAGAGCAAGGCGCAGCCGACCGCAGATGCGGCAAACGGCGAGCCCTCTTCCGAATTGCGGAAGGAAAGTCTGTACGAGGCAGTCATAAACGATGAGAAGGTGAAGGAAGCCGTCATCGCCGACTACCTCAAATCGGTAGCCTCGGGCAGGGGCGTACCAATTTTAACGGGCGGCATAAGCGTGCCTTCGCCCAAAACAAAGCCCGCGACCGTCAAGGAGGCGGGCAGGCTCGCAAAACAATTTTTAAAGAACAGTTAGGAGGATTTTTATTTTGATAACCATTGAAAATGCAGACAAGGCCCTTAAAACTTACTATCTCGACGCCGTTTCGGCCCAGCTCGACGCCGTTTCGCCCTTTTACGCCGCAATAGAAAAGAACGGCACGGAAGTTTTCGGCAAAGAGGTGAAGGTGACCGCCGTGCGCGGCGACAGCTCGCGCGTGCTTGCGGGCACGGAAGACGGCGAACTCCCCGCGGCGGGTTCAAACAGGTACATACAGTTCACCTCCGCGCTCAAAAATATTTACGGCACGATAGAAATTTCAGATAAGGCCCTGCGCGCCGCAAGAAGTTCAGAGGGCGCGTTCGTCGACCTTCTCAACGCCGAAATGGAGGGACTGATATCCAGCGCAAGGGTAAACTTTTCGCGTATGCTATACGGTGACGGCAACGGATATGTGGCCGCCATTACCAAGGAGGAGGACGACGGTTCGCTTGCCGTGACCCCCGTAGGCAGGGTTACCGAGGGTATGAAGGTCGATATCCGCAACTCTTCCTCAATAATGACGGGCGGCGAAAACGTGACCATAGCTTCCGTTGACTACGCCGCAGGCACGATTACCATTGCAGAGGAGATAGAGGGCACCCTCGCGGGCAAGTATATCTATGTTCACGGTGCATACGGCAACGAAATCACGGGCTTCGAAGCTCTGTTCGGCGACGACGATATCTACGGCATAGACAGGGATACGGAAAGTTACTGCCGCCCCGCGGCGTTCACCGTCAGCACCCTTTCCGAAAGCGCGATTATGGAAAAAATCAACTTCCTCGAAGAGTACTTCAACAGCCGTCCCGATATGATTTTGTGTTCCTACAAGACCAAGTCGGCGATTGCAGAGCTGCTCTTAGGTTCGCGCTCGAACGTGAACACCACGGTGCTTGCGGGCGGTTACAGCGCCATACTCTTCGACGGTATCCCCGTCGTGGCAGACAGGTACTGCCCCGAAAACACCATCTACCTTATAAACACCAACGACTTCGTGCTCGCGCAGCTCTGCGATTGGAGCTGGCTCGAAGACGAGGACGGCAAGATTTTAAAGCAGGTGCCCGGCAAGGCGGCTTACAGCGCAACGCTCGTAAAGTATGCCGAACTTATCTGCAAAAAGCCCTGCGCTCAGGGCATAATAACGGGCTTCACCGTTTAAAAAAGTGTGTTTACGGGTGCGATAATCGCGGCATAGTATTGCTCCGATTGTCGTAAAAGCGGCGCCGCGCGCGGCGTCGCTGCAAAGGGGGCGGGCGCGGCGCCCGCCCCCTTAAAACTTTTTATAAGGAGGTATGAATGTTAGTATCCGACGTGATAAAGGCGGCGTTTGAATTTGTGGGCAGGGCGGACGTGGCGGAGGCCGTATCCGACGGCAGCTATACTGAAAACGACGAGTTTTCCCGCGCGGCAGAGTGCGCGCTTCACTGCTACAACGCCGTCGAAGACGAGCTTGCCCGCGGGTTCTTTCCGCTCGTGAAAGAGGAGGAACTTACGGCGGAGGACGGCAGAATTTACTACACCTCGTTTGCGGGCACGCCTGTCAGAATTCTGGCGGTTATTTCGGATAAAGGGCAGATTGGGTACCGCATATGCCCCAAATACATAGAGGTGAAGGACGGAACTTACACCGTTCGCTACACCTGCTGTCCCGTAAAAAAGCAGATGGATTCTGCGTCTGATTATTCGGGTTATCCCGTGGGCGAAAGGCTGATGGCTTACGGCGTGGCGGCCGAATATTGCCTGATATGCGGCAACTTTGAAGAGAGCGAGTGCTGGGAGAACAGGTATAAGGATGAGATTGAAAGGCTGCGCCCGCACGAGCGCCCGCGCGACATACGCGCAAGGAGATGGGTATGAGGCACGTTGTCCGCAGAACGGCTTTCCCCGACTTTGAATTGAAGAGCTTCGACCTGCTGGGCGTGGGAAGGCTGTTTTCGCTCAGAAAGACGGCGGACGGCGTGTCGCCCGCCTTCGGGGCGGAAGAATTGCAGGTGGAAAATATCCCCTCTGCGGCGCAGGCGGTATATCTCACTTCGCACGGCAACTTCTATATGTACAATTCTGGCGATTTGTGGCGCAGCACGGGCGCTTACGGCAACTTTTACCGCATAGGCACCGGCTTCACGTCGCCGCCCTACTTTGCCGAGTGCTGCGACGGCGACGAGGACTTCACAATCATAGGCGACGGCCAAAAGGCGCTGCGCTCTGACTACACCCTCACCGAGGGGACGACCTGCCCGCCGATAAAGCTCGGCGTGGGCTGTTATTCGCGCATATTCGGCGTCGATTCGTCCGATTCGCACGTTCTGCGTTGGTCTGCCGCGGGCGACGTCACGGATTGGGAAGAGAGCGCCGCGGGTGCGGGGCACGTGCGGCTTGACCCCGTCGGCGGCGACATAGTAAGGCTTGTGCCGCTCGGCGGCGACCTGATTGCCGTGCGCAGCCACGGCATTGCAAAGATAACGGCAGGCGGCGAAGGCGAAGATTTTAAGGTAGAGTATCCCGGCGGCGACTTCGGCGAAGTTATTGAAAATGCGGTAGTCTGCTGTGCAGACAAAATATATTTCTTTGCCAAAGACGGGCTGTATTGCTTCGACGGCAACGTAAAAAGGGCCGACTTTGACGGGCTGGAAGGCTTTTCCGAAGTGACCTGCGCCGCGGCGTGCGGCAACCGCATATTCGCGGGCGGAAAGCTGGACGGGCAGTACGCCATAGCCTGCATCGGAACGGACGGCGGGGTGAGCTACGTTGACCGCCGCGCCGACTGCATCTGCGCCGCGGGCAGGGTGTTCTTCTACGACGGAACCGCACCCACAGAGCTTGTTCCCTCGGCGGAAGAGGGCGAGTGGAAGAGCGGGGAAACCGACTTCGGCCTGCACGGAAAAAAGTTTTTGCACAGCATTGTAGCTGACGGAAATTTAACCTCGCTTACCGTTTCGAACGGCACATATTCCCGCACCTTTTCAGACGTGAGCGGCGAAATAAAGGTGGGAATGGCGGGCGAAAAGTTTTCGTTTGACTTTCTGTGCGAAGGGGAAGTCAAGGCGCTTTACGCGCGCTACGTTTCAAGGAGGTGAAATAATTGACTTTCGATATAGTGGACTTTACCGAAGAAGAGCTGTTTGCCCTTTCAACCGTGCAGATGAGGCTGCTGCGCACGGCTCAGCAGAATAAGGACGAACTCACCGCTTTGCTTGCGGCCGACAAGCGCAGTCTTTATGCAAAGCTGGCGGAGGCAGGTATGCTTAATTCCAACATATATGCCGACAAATGCGACGAACTTGACGAGGAATACGAAAGGCAGGTGGCCGTTTTGAAGGACAATCTGATATACAATATGTCGCTCAACGTGCCGGGCGACGGGGACGACGGCGCGGGCGATACGGGCGACGGCAGCGACGCGCCGTATATAGTGGACTATACGCTCTCTTATCTCGACCGTTACCAGATTGTGCGCAATTATTATATGTCGATTGAAGACCCTGCCGAGCGGCTGGCGTTGTACGGCGCCGATACCGTCGCGCAGAGCTATCTGGGGCACTACTACAACACGCTTTACAACGTGTTTTCGCAGTACATTTAAGGTATGCCTTAAAGGGGCGGCCGCGGGCAGGCTGCCC
>URMT01000070.1 GCA_900549005.1 uncultured Eubacteriales bacterium
TTTTGTCGGTTTTGCCCGACAGGAGGGGGTTGCCGCTTTCGCGGCAGGGGTATTGCAACAGATTGTAAGGGGCGATTTTACGAGGGCGGATACGGCTTTGCGCCGCGGCGCCCCTCCTCCCGCCGAAACGTTGCGGCGGGGAAATTTTTATGCGCCTTTATTTACGCTCAGTCTTTTTTGTTTTTTCTTTCTTCGGCAGCCCTGCGCTTTTCTTCCGCGGCCTGCTTTTTGGCCTCTGCGGCCTTCCTCTTCTCTTCGAGTTTCGCCTGGTACTTGGCCTCTTCCTCTTCGTAGGAAAGGCCCTTCTTTTCGCACCTTGCTTTGAGTTCGGCCTTTCTTGCTTCCTCGGCAAGGCGGTCGTTCTCTTCCTCTTCGAGGCGGAGCCTCTCTTCGGGCTCTATCCACTCTATGCCTGCGGCCTCTGCCTCCGCCTTCTGGCGGGCAAGTATGGCCTCTCTGTCGGCAGAGAGATGTTTTTCAACGCCGAAGAACAGCACCGTTATCGCACAGAGCGCGTATGCGCCCGTCTCTATCCAGATGTAAGCAACTACGCTGCCGTACGTGCCGATGCTGGTCACGCCGCTGACTATGCCCGTAGCGAGGGGCACGGCGGCTATGAGCACCGAGCTGTAAAGCGACATGCCGAAGCCGTCGCAGCGGAAGCCGTTTTTGGCCTCCATATGGTCGAGGCAGTCTGCAATCATTGCAAGAATCATATAACCTGCGGGCGACGAGCCGAGGCACTTTAATGCCACGCCCACTGCAACCGCATAGAAATTATCGTACCATATGCCCGCGATTATGCCGCCTATTACGCCGACAACCATACCCACAAACACTACGGGGCGCTTGCCGAACTTGTTGCACAGGGGCGCTACGAAGAGTATTGCAACCGCCATTGGAACGGCGCCTACAACGCCGAGTATGGTCATTGCAAATTCGGGTTCAAGACCTGCATAAGTTATCGTTTTGGTGAAGGTTTCCATAGAGGCGTTCTTTATCGAGCCCGAGAGCTGATAGAGAAGATAGAACACTATGGTTATTACGAAGAACCTGTCGCCGAAGAGCGCCTTGGCCTGCTTTTTGATTGAAGGGCCCTTTGCCTTGACCTCTTCCGCTTCGGGCGTTGCCGCCTTCACCAAGCTCTCTTCGGTTACGCGCTCGCGGGTGAAGTAGTACTGCGCGGCGCAACCTATGAAGGTTATTACGCCTATTACTATGAACAGTATGAGGTAGCCGTTTGCCGTGGGAACCATGGGGATTTCGCCGTCTGCGGGAAGTCCCTCCATACCGAGGCTTTCGGAGTTGGCGAACGCGCCTATTATCATGGGGAACACTATCGAGCCTGCGCCTGCGCCGCCGAGCACCGCCATGTTTACGAGGGAGGCAAGGAAGCCCCTCTGCTTGCCGTTGCGGGTGGATACGGGCACGAGCGCGCTGTTTGCCGTGTTATACAGCGGGAAAGCGACTGCATAGAACAGGTTATACGCTATAACCAGCCATATCATTTTAAACGTAGTGTTGTCGGGCATCGGCTGTATGAACATAAGCACGCTTGCCACTGCCAGCACAACCGCCGAAAGCAGGATATACGGCCTTGCCTTGCCCGCCTTCGTTTTGGTACGCTCTATAATCTGCCCCACGAAAAGGTTGCCCAACACGATTAAAATCGCAGAGAGCATGGGGAAGATTGTAAGGAAGGTATCTACGCCCGTATTGCCCGCGAGAATTTCTGTCTTGAAGAGCGTGTTGCGGAAATAGGATACGAGATACGTGCCGAACAGGCTGTTTGCCAGAAGGCCGCAGAACGGGCCTACGAGATAGCCTATCAGGGCCTCGGGCACGATTTTAACGTTTGCCGACTTTACCTTTGTGGAAAGCACGGGATTGTCGAATACGCTTTTTTTGGCGCTCATTTATGCCTTAACCTCCTTTTTGCTCTTATCCTTGCTGAGGAAACGGAATATGCCCTTGAAAAGGTGTCCGTTGAACATCATTATGAGCGCCTCCATCTGCCTTCTTGACATTCCGCCGAATTTTGCCAGGCCCCTGACGGGCTGGTGCAATACGCCCATAACCAGCGTGTTTGCCAGCGTCTTGTTGCCGAAGGCGGTAAGCACGCGTATGGCAAAGCGGATTGCGCCCGAGAACAGCCTGCCCACCCAACGCCTGGAATAGCGCAGGTCTGCAACGGTGCAGTTTTCGTGAATGACCATACGGTTCTTTTTATAGAAATTATAGCCGCTCTTGGGAATTTCTCTGCCGAGGAGCTCTTTGAACTCTTCGTCGCCGACGTGTTCCACATTGCCCGAATAATACGAGGGCAGCTTTGCCCCGTCGTAAGGGCACTTTTCTTTGGTGCCCGCCCTTGTAACCTCGGTCTGCAACCTTATATCGCGCGAGCTTGCGGCTATGTAAACGGCGTAGCTTCCCCCTTCAACTTCCCACGAGTTGCTCTCCGTATCGAAGTAGCGGAAAGTTTTGTCGTCGAACGGGATGGAAACTTTTACGCTTTCGCCCGCCTTTATGAACACCTTTTTGAAGCCTTTGAGCTCCTTGGCGGGGCGGAAAACCTTACCGTCGGGCTTACCGACGTACATCTGCGCAATCTCTGCGCCGTCGCAGTCGCCTACATTCTTTATGGTGAACGTCACGCCGTTTTCGTCGGCGGAGAGGTCGGAATATTCAAACTTTGTATAGGAAAGGCCGAAACCGAACGGGAATTCCACGGGTTTTTCGGTCTTGTCGAAGTAGCGGTAACCCACGTAAGGGCCTTCGCGGTATTCGCAGGTCATCTGCTTGCCGGGGAAGTAGCTTTCGCTGGCGCAGACGGCTTCGGGAGCCGACCACGTTTCGGCAAGCTTGCCCGAAGGGTTGACCTTGCCGCACACGGCGTCGAGCACCGCAACCGCGCCCGCCTGGCCCGTGAGGCCTGCGTAAACTATCGCGTCGGCGTCGCGCGCCCAGTCGAGATAAACGGCGCTGCCGCACGCGAGCACGAGCACAACCTTGCAACCCGCGGCCTTCAATGCCTTGTATACGGCAACCTGGTTTGCGGGCATAGTTATGTCGGGCCTGTCAAGGCCTTCGGCCTCGCTGAATTCGTCGAGACCGGCAAAGAGCAGGGTGACGTCGGCCTTCTTGGCGAGGTCTACCGCACGCTCGATATGCACCGTCTTGTGCTTGCCGTACCTTTCGTAGCCGTCGGCATAGCCTATTACGTCGAAGGGGAATTCGCGCGTGTTTTCCATTGCGCTTTCCAGCTTGGTGGGGTTGACTATCGAAGAACCCGCGCCCTGGTAGCGGGGCTTGCGGGCAAAGTCGCCCACGATTGCCACGCGCGTTTTGGCGCTTATGGGAAGCACACCCTCGTTTTTGAGCAGAACCACGCACTCGTCGGCGCAGTCCTTTGCAAGGTCGTGATGGGCCTCTTTATCGAAAGGCTTGCCCTTTTCGCCCTTGGTGGTCTTTTCTATCAGGTCAAGAACGCGCATAACGCATTCGTCTACGTACTTTATATCCAGCCTGCCCTCTTCCACGGCCTTGACCACGTCGTCTGCGCCGTAGCGGCAGCCGGGCATTTCGATATCGCTGCCCGCGATTGTGGAGGCAACCTTGTTGTTGGTGCCCGCCCAGTCGGAAACGACAACGCCGTCGAAGCCCCATTCGCCGCGGAGTATTTCGCGGAGAAGGTGAACGTTTTCGTCGGCAAACGCGCCGTTCACCATATTATAGGACGACATCACGGCATAGGGCTTGCCCTCTTTTACGGCTATTTCGAAGCCCGTCAAATAAATCTCGCGCAGGGTACGCTCGTCCATAACCGAGTCGGTGACCATTCTGCGCTCTTCCTGGCTGTTTGCCGCAAAGTGCTTTATGCAGGAGGCCGTGCCGTTCTTCTGAATGCCGCGCACGTACGCCGCTGCCATTTTGCCCGCGAGGTAGGGGTCCTCAGAAAAATATTCAAAGTTCCTGCCGCAGCGGGGATTGCGCTTTATGCACAGACCCGGGCCGAGCAGCATATTCACTTCTTGCGACGCAGCCTCTTCGCCCAGGGCTTCGCCCATCTTTTCGGCCAGTTCGGTGTTCCAGCTCGAAGCCATAGACACCGCCGTGGGAAAACACGTTGCCGGCACGCTGGCGTTCAGACCGAGATGGTCGGACGCGGCGGCCTGCTTTCTGAGCCCGTGAGGCCCGTCCGAAAAGAATATGGACGGAATTCCGAGTTCTTCATACCCCTGCGTGCTCCAAAAATCCTTGCCCGTCAAAAGGTCGGCTTTCTGGCGAAGGGTAAGTTTGTTAAGTATTTCTTCTTTTTCCATTGCCTATCCCCCGTTTTTTATAGTTTAGTAATCGTGAAATACGGCCGCTGCCGCTAAAAAAAAGCGCGACTTTGCGGCTGATTTTAAATTCCGTGAAAATTCTATCACTTCGGGCGGCGAAGCACAACCCATTTAGCATAAAATGTCATATTCAAGGCATAAACTGCAAAATATTTGCATTTTGTAGCCCGAAAATGCAAATTGCACGCAAACATATTCCGCCTGCGCAGCCCCTCATTTCCCCTTCCGTTCCGCGGCGCACTTGTGCCTTTATATATATATTTTATCGCGGAAGAAAAAAAGAACGGGACCTGCGCCGCAGGCCCCGCATAAAAATTTCCCCGCGCGGCAGGCCTGCCGCGCGGCACAAAGACATTGACAGACAGAAGTCAGACAGAGCTTATAAGGAAGGTTACGAGGAAGATTGCACCTATAACCCAGGTTGCAACCGAAACCTGCTTTATCTTGCCCGTGCATACCCTTACCAATATGTAAGTGATTATGCCCATTCCTATGCCCTTGGAGATGGAATAGCCGAGGAGCATTACCATAAACGTCATAAATGCGACGATTGCGTCGGCGGCGTCGTTCCAGTCTACCTTGGTAACCGAGCTCATCATAAGAACGCCCACCCAGATGAGCGCCGTTGCCGTTGCGCAGCGGGGAATGAGCTGGGCTATGGGGCTTAAAAACATCGCTATGATGAAGCATATGCCCGTTACAAGCGCCGTGAAGCCCGTCTTGCCGCCTGCGGCCACGCCCGAGGAAGATTCAACGAAGGTGGTTACCGTAGAGGTACCGGCTATCGCGCCCGTGCAGGTGGCTATCGCGTCGGCGAGCATCATCTTTTCCATACGTATGGGTGTGCCGTCTTTATCGAGAAGGTTGCCCTTGGAGCACGCGCCGTAAAGGGTGCCTATGGTATCGAACATATCTATCATACAGAGCGATATGGCAGAAACTATCAGCACGACTACGAGCGAGCCGGCGGAGTTGCCATCGGTGCCGAGGTAGTGCGAGAAGTCGAAGCCTTCATAGAACACGGCGCCAACAGAATCTTTGCCCCACGCGGCAAACGCGCCGAGGGGGTTGGATATGCTTACGTCGTCGAACATTGCGGCAGCGGCGGCCACGTCGCAGCCGTAGGCTATGCCCGCGAGCACGTAATAGAGCACCGCCGAACCCAAAAGACCCCACAATATGGCGCCTTTAACGTTCTTTTTAGAGAGAACGGCTATGGCAATTACGCCTGCAATAGCCACGATTGCGGGCATCATTCCGCCCACCGTTCCCGCATTGTAAGTCATAAATTCGCCCGAGCCGAGCACGTTGAACGATACGAAGCCCGTCAGGGTGCTGTCGTTTTTGACAATGACGCCCGCCTGCTGCATACCTATGAAGGCGATGAACAGGCCTATGCCCACGGGCACCGCGTGGCGCACCGCCGCGGGAATGGCCTCGAAAATCTTCTTCCTGAGTCCCGTTACCGTGAGAAGCAGGAAAATAACGCCGTCCAGAAGTACGAATACCATCGTGTTGGCGTAAGTCAGCCCCGTTGAAGCATTGAGCAGGGTATACACTATGAACGCGTTGATTCCCATACCCGAAGCCTGCGCAAGCGGCATTTTGGCGAGGAACGCCATTAAAAGGGTACCCACTATCGCGCCGATTGCCGTAGCTATGTACGCTGCGCCGTAGGGGTCGTCGCTGCCCGTGATTACGCCCTGGAACATACCCGCGTTGACCATAAGTATGTATACCATAGCCATAAACGTGGTCAGGCCCGCAACTATCTCCGTGCGGTAGTTGGAACCGCTCCTTGTAATGCCGAACCACTCGTCAACCTTGCCCCAGAAGCCCTTGCGGGGTTGGGGCGAGAGAGCCGACGCCTCGGCCTGCGCCTGCTCTGCGGGCGCCGCGTCCTGCACGTCTGCGGGGACTTCGGACTGCTCCTCAAAGCCGTCCTGCCTGATTTCGTCAGACATAAAAAAACCTCCCAAAAATTTGTCTTTCGTGCAAACGGGGCGCGGCAATATTATTTTTGCACCGTTTTCACCCTGTTTTCACAATTTAATTGTTTTAATCTTACCACAGCTTTTGCAAAAAGGCAACAGTAAGCGCGGATAAAAATTTTTTTATGCAGGATATGCAAAAAAAGATTTCTCCGCTTCACTCACTTCGTTCGTTTCGGTCGAAATGACAGAAAACGGGGCAATGCTTACAGTCGGAATGATATTTTTAATTACTGTGTCATTCCGACAGAGCGAAACCCCTGCCCTACCCCCTACCCTGTCATTTCGACTAAGTGAGCGGAGCGAACGCACGGAGAAATCTCGTACGGCAAAAAAAGCGCGGTGCGCGCGGAAGAGTTTATTCCGCGCGCACCGCGCCCTGAATTACAAAAAAAATATGCGTTGGTTGCGGCATATTGCCGCGCGTTTTGCATTTTTTATTATATTTTCCGCGGTATTTTATGCGGCCGCAAACATAATCGCCGCAACCGCTTCAAATTTCGCCGTCCGCAAAATACGGACAATTTTCGCAATCATAATCGTAATCGCAGTATATAAACCCGTTAATTATGCATTTGCCGCAGCCCACTGCGTCAGGTTCCATATTTATACCCCCTTACTTTACGTCGAGCATTATTCTTATAATCTCTCTATCGGTCTCGCGCATACCGTCGTGAGCTATGCGGCTGACGGAGCGTATGGTCTCCTCCACCCCGTTCTTCACTATGCCGTCGCCCGCAAAGAACTGGTTGCCCTTTTCAAACATACTCATACCCAGAAGGCCGCTTTCCACCGCCGTGGAAATTTTGGCGGCGCAGCTTGCTTTGGCGCCGTCGCAGATTATGCCCGAATCGATGGCTATGGCGTTGGTGAGGGTGTGCGCCACCTCTTTATACCCGCCGCCTAAAAGGTAGGTTATGCCGCACGCCGCGCCCGCGCCCGCCGAAACCACGCCGCAGTACGCCGAAAGCGTGCCTATGCCCGACTTCAAATGCACGGTTATAAGGTTGGATACGCACAGCGCGCGCACCAGCCGTTCGCGCGAAAGCCCGAGATTGCGGGCGTACACTATTACGGGCACCGAACACGTTATGCCCTGGTTGCCGCTCCCCGAATTTATCACCACGGGCAGTTCGCAGCCGTTCATTCTTGCGTCCGAGCCCGCGGCGGCATAGGCCTTTGCCGTGGTCTTTATGTCGGGCTGGTACGAGCGCAGAATTGTCTTGCCTATGTTCGCGCCGTAATCGCCCGCAAGCCCCTCTTCGGCTATCGCCATATTATAGGATATCTGCCTGCCGATTACCTCCTCCACGTCGCAAATTTCAACGCCGTCGGCAAATTCCAGAATATCCTTCACGGTGAGCACCGAGCGGTCTTCCCTGCCTTCCGAGAGTACGGGTTTATCGTACAATATCTCACCGTCGCGCTCTGTGCGCACTATGTTGGTATGGTCGCCCGCGAGCCGCACGAACGAGGTGTGGCCGTCGCCGAAAAGGCGTACCCTTATATCAAAAATTTCCGCATCGTCGGGCACGGTTATTTCGGCGGGAAAATCTTCGGCAAAGCGGCCGATTTTTTTATATTGCCCCGCAGATATGCCCGAAATAACCTGCAACTGCCTGTTTGCATCGCCCGCGACCAGCCCTGCGGCAAGCGCCGCGCGTATGCCGCGCAGTCCGCCCGTGTGGGGCACCACCACGCTTTTGGCGTTCTTGACTATGTTGCCGCTCACGCCGACTTCTGCGCGCGCGGGCATACAGCCGAGAATTTCTTTTGCCTTTGCCGCGGCATATGCTATGGCTATCGGCTCTGTACAGCCCATTGCGGGCACGAGTTCTTCGTGTAAAATATTGAGATATCTGCGGTATAATTCTTTTGTAATCATAATATTTTTTCGGTGTTTTTTTATGTCGGCGGCGGCCGCGTTATGCGCCCTTTTTTACGTTTTGCCGCCGCAGGTTAATTATAGCAGACCTCCGCCGCACGCGCAACAAAAAACACGCCCGCTTATCGCAATAAAAAGATGGCGCCCGCGCGCCGCTTTTTAAAGCGGTGCGGTCCCCAGGGCGG
>URMT01000071.1 GCA_900549005.1 uncultured Eubacteriales bacterium
GGGAAGCGGCGGTCTCGCCTTCCTTTAAGGGCGCGAGCGCCGCGGGCGCTAATTTTTCATAAAAATTTCAGTTCAGCTTAATTTCGCGCAGGGTGAAGATATTTACTATATACGCCTCAATCTTTTCGGGGTCAATCTTCAATATTCTGCCCGCCGCAAGGCGGTACAAATCGAGCTGCCTTTTATAGGTCTTTACAATCAGCGCGTCGGGCTTTGCCGAGTATTTATAGTCGATTATCGCACAGCTTTCGCCGCGCCTGCACAACAGGTCCATCGCACCCTGCACCAACACTTCGTCGCAGGCAGGGCTGTCCATAAAGGAATTTGCGGGCAGGGCGCACAAAAATTCCTGTTCGCGGTAAATGCGCGCGCCGCGCGCCCTTTCGAAGCAGGGCATTTTAAGTATTTTTGCAAGCGACTGCGCGCTAACAAGCTGCGCCATAGCGGCGGGCATAAGCCCGTCCCTTACAAACCCTTCTATCTCGGCGGCAATGCCGCCTTCGTCCCTTACATCGAAGTCGCAGAGCTGTAAAAAGCGGTGGTACGCCGTGCCGCGCTCGGCACCCGTCTCGCCCGTGCTCCTCCACTCCTCTTCCTCCTGCGGATAAAGCACATTTTCGGAAAATGCGTCCTCGCCCGCGTCCTGCTTCTGCATTCTGAGTATCGCCGAAGCCGAGCTCTTTACGGGCAGGTTTATGCTGTCCTCATAGGCGTACTTTTGCATAAAGCGCCTGCCAATCGCCTGTTTTGCCTCTTCGTCGGGCTTTGAGATGAGCGCGGGCTGCGCCTCCTCTTCCGTAAACGCCTCGCCCTCGGAATTTTCCGTCTTGAAGCACGAAAAATCGAGCATCTGCGCGTAGCTCGTCGCCGACGAAACGATGTACGGATTGAAGGTGCGCGCCTCCGACGACATCACGTGCAGGCGGTATTTTGCGCGCGTGCAGGCGACGTACAGAACGTTCATCTCGTTCTTTACCTCCTCGGCCGAGCGCTCGGAAGAGAGCAGTTTTGCAAGCAGGGTTTCGCCGCTTATGCGGCTTTCCATATCGAAAAATTTGTGGGCGAAGCCGTACCTTGAATCGAACGGCAGACTGCCGTCGGCCCTGCCCCTGTAAGAGGGCACCACGTCGGCGATTATAACTACGGGAAATTCCAGCCCCTTTGAGGAGTGCATAGTCATCATAGTTATGCTGTCGCCACCGCTGCCCGACGCAAGCTCCAAATCGAATCCGCCCGACTTCAACGAAGAGAGGAATGCCGGAACGCTGAGCTCGCCCGTGGGGGTGTAGGCCGCCTCTGCCAGCCTGCGCACGTTTTTGAGCTTTCTGCCGCCGTCCTGGTAGTAGCGCGCCTCCAACGCAGTGTCGCGCAGAATGGCGTCGATTACCGTTCCCGCGCCGAACAGCGCCGAAAGACTGCGGTATGAACCTATTTTACTGAAAAATTTATCGAGCTTTTGCGCAACCGAATCGGAAAAGTCATTTACGTACCTTGCACAGCACTCGCGGAAGGTGAGTTTGCGCTCTTTTTGGTACGTTATCTTAATTTTTGCCAGCTCGTCCTCGCTCATTCCGCCCACGGGCGAGAGCAGCGCCGAGGCGAGAGGTATGTCCTGTTCGCCGTTATCTATATAAGAGAGCACGTCGATTAGCTGTTTTACCTCGGGCGTTTCGCACACGTTTACGCTCTGCCCGCCCGTGACCGAAAGGCCCGCCGAGGTGAGCGCGCGCATTATGCCCTGCGGCGAGGCATTCTCGTTCTTGCGCGTGAGTATGCATATGTCGCCCGGCTCCACGCGGCGGACGGCGCCCGCCTCTACGTCGTAAAAAGTGCTGTTAAGTTCCCTGCGCACCACGTCGAGCACGGCCAGCCCCTCGCGCGAAGGCGGAACTTCTGCAAGCGAGCTGTTTTCCACCGAATACACGCCGCGCCTTTCGGAGCGGTCTCCCTTTTCGTCCTTGCCGAACATATGAAGATACGCGCCGCCCGCCGCAGGATATGCGCCGCCCGTCACCATTACCGAAGTATTTTTATAGTCGATTCCGCAGGTATCCGCCCGCATCAGCTTTGAAAAGCAGGCGTTGACCGCGTCTATTACGGCGGGCGCGCTGCGGAAATTATGCGAAAGTATGAGCGAATTGCCGTCTTTTGCAAACTCTTCCGTCTTGCGGGTGAAGTATTCCGACTTGGAGCCGCGGAAGCCGTATATCGCCTGCTTTACGTCGCCGACGAGGAATACTTCGTCCCCGCCGACAAGCTCTATTATGCGCTCCTGCACGGGGTTGACGTCCTGATATTCGTCCACAAACACCCTTACAAAGCGCGAGCGCACCTCTTTTAAAAGGTTTTCGTCCGATAAAAGTCTGAGCGTGAGGTGTTCCAAATCGCCGTAGTCGAGCTTGCCCTCCTCCCGTTTGAGCGCGGCATATTCCGCGTCGAATTCGAGAAGAAGGGAAGAGAACGCGCGCGATAAACGCGCCGTTGAAAGGTAGTTTTTAAGCTCGGTCTGCCTGTCTTTGCCCTTATAACCTTCGTAAAGTTTTCTGTAACGCGCGCTTATTTCGTCGCGCAGGGCAAAGAAGAGCGAATCGGGCTCTTCCAGCCCCTCGGTCCGCTTTTTGTTTGCGCCCATAATGTTTACGCGCGGGGCAAAAATATCGGAAAGTTTTTCCGCCTCTTCAAGCGCCGCTATCATACCTACGGCGCGGGCGCGGCAACTTTCGGAAAGGCCCTTATGTTCGGCGATAAACGCCCTTATTTCGGCTATATATGCCGTGTAATTGCGCTTGAAGCCCGCGTGAATACCTTCGCAGATTTGGTCGAAAGACTGTTCGTTCACGCAGCCTGAGGTGCGGGTGAGTACCTCTTTGTAATCGGGCAGGTTGCGCACGCTTTCGTATGCGGAGATAATGAGGCCGCGCAGCGTTCTGTCGCCACGCTTTTTGCCGTACCTTTCTAAAAGGTAATAAAAATCTTCGTCCTCGGTTTCGTAAAGCCTTTCAAACAGGCTGTCGAGCGCGCGAGTGCGGTACTTTTCCTCGCCGTCCGATTCGGCCATAATTTCGAACGAGCCGTCTATGCCGAGGGCGTAGAAGTATACGCGCAGAAGGTACGCGCAGAAGGAGTGTATAGTGCTTATGTTGGCGAGCGCGATTTTGCCGAGCTGGGCCTTAATGTGGGCGCGCGCCGCCTCGTCTGCCACGGCGCTGCGCTTTATAAGCGCCGCGCGCAGTTTTTCCTTCATCTGCGCCGCCGCTTTTTTGGTGAACGTGACGGCGAGTATGCCGTCCAAATCGCCGCCGCCCTGTATGTATTCGGAGAGGCGCTCTATCATAACGTAGGTCTTGCCGCTGCCCGCCGAGGCAGAAACAATCACCCTGCCGCCCCGCTCTATGGCCGCGGTCTGCTGCGAAGTACGCTTTACCATCACTCGTCCCCCCTTTCGGCGCGCACTATGCGCGCAATATCTGAGCAGGTTATGCCGCTCTCCTTCCTGGGAGCGCGCCTGCCGTCGTTATAAAAGCCGCACATTCCGCCCATCTTGCAGTAGGCGCACGCGCCCTCGTACGGCAGCGGCTGAATGTTGCCGCCGAACATCTCCTTTGCCGCGCGGCGGGCGATTAAGGCGGAATATGAAATGAAGTCTGAAAATTCCTCTTCGGTAAGACTGCCTTTAAGCAATTTGCCCCCCATATATGCGTCGACGAACGCGCTCCGCGCGCCCTCTGCAAGAGCCTTGTCGGTGGCGCGGACGACTTCGGGACTGGCGTCCATAAAGCCCTTTAAGGTGAAGTTGCCGCCCGCGCTGTCAGAAAATTCTATGTTTGCAGGGAAGTAGTAGGCGCCCGCGGGGCGCTTCCCGCGCGAAGCCGCCAGAAGGTACAGGGGAAGCTGTATCTTCCTGCCCGTGTAGAAGTCTTCGGCCTCGTAGCTGATGTCGCCCGTCTTATAGTCAATAACGCGCACCAGCCCGCCGCTTTCGTCCACCCTGTCCACCTTGCCGCCGGCGCGCACGCCGTCGTCCACGGGCACGTAGTACCACTGTTCGACGTCGCGTATTTTAAATTCAGATGCAGAGAGCTGGCGGTATACGCCCGCGCACACAAGCGCCGCCTCGAACGAGAGTCTGCGTGCCATATACTTGCCGCTGCCCCCTTCGACGAGGGGCGAAAAAGCCGGCTCTTTCAACATTCGCCCGGCCATATCCGCGCCCCAATCGCGCGCTTCGCCTTCGCTTGAAACGTGTTTTATGCCGTCGGCAAACGCCTCTAAAACGGCGTGTATGAAGTTACCCGTGTCCAGATAGCGCGTGCTGCCCTCCTGCCTTTCGGCAAGGCGAAGCCCCTGCGAGGCGAAGTTCTGGTAGGGGCAGGTGAAATAGCGCTCCAAAAGCGTTGCCGAGATACTGCCCGACGAAGCGAAGAGCTGTCTGCCGCTATTTATCTGCCGCTTTTCGGGCACGGTTTCGAGTACGCCTTCGGCGAGGCCGCCGTACCCGCGCTCTTCAAGCACGGCAAAGAGGGCGGAATTTATATCGGGGCGCAGCCCGCCGCCCGCAAGCGTGCGCAGGGCAGGCGTAAGTTCGCTGCATTCATAGGGCACCGCCCTGCCCGAAAGCGCGAGCGCGCGACCCGTTACCACATTCAGCTTGTTTTCCTCGCTCTCTTTGAACATTGCGAGAATATACGGTATTATTTCGCTGCGGACGTTTTCGTTCCCGCCCGAAAATGCGGGATACGAGAGGTACAGTTCCCGCCTGAACGCGCAGAGGTTCAAAGCTACCGTCTCCCTCCGCCGCCTGTTCACCTGCGAAATCTTGGGCGAAATCTTCAAATTCAGGCTTTCGAGCGAGGTAATTTCGCGGTCGGTGAGAAGGGCGGTATCAGAGCCCGCGGGAGGAACTGCATCTGTAAGCCCCGCGGCAAAGACCACCGAAGAGCCTGCGTTCACCGTCTCGGATATGCTGCCGACGAACACGGCGTCGGCCTTGGGCGGAATGAGCGAAATTTCTGCCGCCGCAAAGCCGCTTTGAAGCAGTTTTTTGTATTCGCGCGCGGTATAGGGCGCGCCCATTCCCAGCTCCTCGGTTTCGGCTATCACCGAAAGAACGCCCTCCTGCGCGCGCAGGTTGAACTGCGCACGGGCGGGGTACTTGTCCTTTGCCTCCTCCGACATTGCCGAAAGAATTTTGTCGCATTCGAAGTACTGCAACAGCGCGCGCACTCCGCGCGCCCATTCGTCGGCTCCCGCGCTGCCCGAAGGCAGAAGGGAAAGCCCCTTCAAAAACCTCTCCCTTGCGGAGCATACCAAAGTATAGTCGAACCCGAGCGCCGCGCAGATATCCTCCCTCGGCTCGCGCCGAACGCCGCCGCGGTAGTACGCACAGCGGAGCACGTAGTTGCGGAACACGTCGCGCGTCTTTTCGTCAAGGCCGAACAGGTGCGACGATAAAACGGCGTCTGCATCCTCGGGCGCACAGCCGCCCGCCGCGCACTCGATATAGTCGCATATGAACGCCGTGAGGGCGTGTTCGGTGAGCGGGCGCCTTTCGTCTACGTAATAGGGTATGTTATACTGCGAAAAAACGCGCGCAAGCACGGGACGGTAGGCGTTTACGTCAGAGAGCATAACCGATATGCGGAAGTAGCGCTCGCCGCCGTCGAGCACGAATTTTTTTATGCTCGCCGCGATAAATTCCAGCTCTTCGGTGATATCGCGCGCCTCGAACACGTGCACGTTTTTGGTGCGGAAGCCATTTTGGTGAAAGCACTGCGGGTCGAACAGCTTTGTTCTTATGCTCTCGGCCTCGGGCACGAGGTCAGATTTTACGGTAACCGTGCGGCAGCCGCCCAGCCCGCGCGAAAAGCCTTCGAACTGCGCGGGAGCTTCGTTGGCGTAGATATCGGGCGCGCCGCCCACGAATATGCCGCAGGAATTTTCGGCCGTGCGCATACACGCCTTTACGCACTCCGATATTGTGCCCGTGAACGCCTGGAAGCCCAGAAAGACCACGTCGGCTCCGATTATTTTATCGCTCTTTTCTATCACGTCGGGCAGCAGACGAAGGTATACGTTCCTGTCCAGCCTGCCGCTGTCTGAAAGAAATTTTGTATATTCGCCGTAGACGAGCGCGATGTCGTGCAGTTTATCTGAAAGAAGTCCGCTTGAAGATGCGCCCCCTATATCTTCTGGGCCGATGCCCGAGGAATACAGAAGGGCGATTGTATCGTACAGCGCGCCTGCCGCCGCCTGGGCTGAAAGCCTGCGGAAGAGGCGGAGCTTTTCCCTGTTGCGCTCAACGATTCCGCGTATGGCCATCGCCGAGCCCTGGGAAGAGAGTATTTTGCCGTCGGAAGGCCTTTCCGACGAGAGAAAGCGTGCAAAGGTATAGACGGACGTGGAAAAAGTGCCGCCTACCGCCGCGCACACGGCGCGCTCTGCAACCAGAGTGAGCCTGTCCTCGCAGAATATTACCGTGCGCCGCCCCCCTTCTTCCTGCGAACGCACGTATTTTTTGAGCTCGTCGAGAGCTTCCCCCAGCGTGGGGGCTATTACAGAAAGATTCATAACAAGATTATACCACAGCTTTACAGAATTTTAATTATTTTAACGGTAATTTAACCGCAAAAGTTTTTACAATCGCAAAATAATATGGTATAATTGATTGCGTTTAAATTGATTACTTACAGGCATTGACTGCGTTTAAACGGCAAAAAAATTTCTTATTGACGGATTTTTATATGAAAAAGATTGCATCTGTACTGGCAATATGCGCGGCTGGAGCGTGCCTTTTGGGCGTTTCGGGCTGTGCAACCGCAAGCAGCGGACTTTCGGTAGACTCATATTGGTATATAGACAGCTACGAGGGAATTCAGCGCACGTCCGTTCTGGACGACCCCGAAAACGCGGGGCGCACGCCCGAATCGCTGCTGTATGAAATAAAGTTCGACGAAGAGAGCGGCGGCAACGGCGCATACACAATTGAATACAACACCGACAGCGAAAACTTTGCCGAGGGCGACGACGCGCACTTTTTCAGGACGGTTTTTTATGCCGAACACTATGACTGGGCGGACGTTGAGCACGAGGAATACGCCCTTACCCAGAGCGAGGTGAACGAGCTGCCCGAAGAGGACAAACAGCGTATGGACGGCACCGCCGAAGTTGTATACGTGCTTGAAACGGAGGCGCGCATAAGCGGAACTTATGTGTTCATCGGTAACGGCGCAGACGAAAATGCCGCTGAAAACAGGGTGGAATTTACCGACTATATGATAACCAAAACATACTTCCGCTCCGCCCGCAACGGCTTGCAGCCCGTTTACAGCAGGCAGGAAGTGCACACCACCTCCCCCGCGGCAATGTCGCCCACCTCGCCCGAAACGATGTGCGAAGAGATTGAATACACTTACGAGGTCTGGTATAACTTTGAATGCACCGAAGCGTATTATGAATACGTTGATAAAGACAATGCCGGGGCAAACCTTTCAGACACGGTTACGGGCTTGCAGAACAGCGGACATACCCTGTTCGACAACAACACGCTGTATACCGTAATACGCGGATTCAGTCTTTCTGAAAACTTCGGCACTACCATAAGCCTTATGGTGCCCGCAAACAGCGGCATCGTGAACGTAAACGTTATTGGTGCGACGAAGTCGGAGCTCGACACCGAAACCGACGCCGACATAATCTCGGCCCTGACGGCGGCTTACGGCCAGCCCGAAATTCCCGAACCCGAGGAGGGCGAAGAAGGTGAGGGAGAAGGCGACGGAGAAGAAGGCGAAGAAGAAAAACACAGCTACCTCTATTACAATCCCGTCAGCATCAGGGTGAGCGGCAACAACCTCGGCGTTACGCAGACGGCGTGGTTTGCCTCCGTTGAAGATGAAGACAACAACACCTACCGCGCCACTATGCTGCGCCTGACAGTGCCGATGAGCTATGCCCTCGGTACGCTTGAATACAGGCTAGCCGAAGTGGAAAGCGTGCTCGGCGAAACGGCATAAACTTTTTAACCTGACGCCATCATCAAAAACTATTAAAGCGCCTGCGGCAAAACTGCCGCAGGCGCTGATTTTATTGTTAGTTGCCGCATATTGCCGCACCTTTTATTCATTTGTTTGCAGAGAGCTTCTTGCGCAATCTGCCGTTTCCCTTCGGGAGCCTCGGCAGAGTAGCGCTTCGCTCACGCGCGTCAATGACACAAATAGAAGTTTATGTATTTACTTTGGTCAAAATGACAATCAAAATATTACAGAAAAGGCGCGGGGCGCGGACCTGAAAAG
>URMT01000072.1 GCA_900549005.1 uncultured Eubacteriales bacterium
TTCTCTTTTTCCTGTTTCGTTTTTCATATCATCACCGCTCTTTTCAATCAATCGTTTGATTAAATATTTCGGCATTTTTCTCTAAATTCCTGCCTGCACACAAAAATAAAACCGTATTTTTATAAATTATACTGATATAAAACAAAAAAGCCAAAGGTTTATGCTATGAAACAGCTGATAAAAACTGCGGCGGCTAAATTTTACAGCCGCTTTGTCCGTAAGTCCAGCCAGCGAAGCCTGGACGGAATCGGAGGAGCCGCAGCATTTTTATGCTGTTGAATAGTATAACCTTTGGCCTTTTAAATTTTTATTATTCTTGCGCTGCCGTTTATTTATTGTAAATCAAATCTACAAGTTCCAGCGTCAGTTTGCAGGATTTTTCCATAGCGCCCAGCGGTAAAAATTCGCAGTTGGAGTGGAAGTTATGCCCTGCCGTAAAGTAGTTCGGCGTTAAAATGCCTTTGGTGGAAATAAACGAACCATCCGTACCGCCGCGCATTGCAAGCGTTATCGGCTTAATGCCGAGTTTTTCCATTGCGGTGTACAGATAATCAATGCAGTATTTGTTATCTTCCGTTACTGCATCGTTAATATTGCCGTAAGTATCGCTCATAGTACAGGTAACTTCGGCACGCGGATACATAGCCTGCAATTTTTCGGCATTAGCGGCAATTTCCGCTTTGCGTTCTTCATAACGTTTTTTGTTATGGTCGCGGATGTCGAGCGTAACAGTGGCATAAGTATCGTTGCTTACAATACTCTTAACCCAAATATAACCTTCGGTGCCTTCCGTACATTCCGGGGTCTGCGTACGGTCAAACATATTAACAAGGTCAACGGCAAGCAGTGTCGGGTTAATAAGCACGCCTTTGGCGCTCATCGGGTGCGCGCTTACGCCTTTAATTTTAACAATGGCGGTGCCGGCATTAAAGGTTTGGTAAACAACTTCGCCAAGTTCGCAGCAATCAATGGTATAAGCAAATTTAACAGGGAATTTGCTGAAGTCCATTTTTTTAGAACCGCGCAGGCCAATTTCTTCGTCCGGAACAAAAGCAACGTAAATATCGCCGTGACAGCGTTTTTCGTTAACGATGGTTTCCAAAGCAACCATAATGTTAGCAATGGCAGCTTTGTTATCTGCGCCAAGCACGCTGGTACCATCGGTAAATACAATATCCTCGCCAACGTATTTTTCAAGTTCCGGGTGTTCTGCCGTGCGAATCCAGATATCTTTTTCTTTGTTCAGGCATACATCGCCGCCCTGATAGTTTTTAACAACCTGCGGATGAATTTCCGGCGACATGTTAATATCAATAGTATCAAGATGCGCGCACCAGCCAACAGCAGGCACCTCTTTGGTGCAGCCTTCCGGCAGATAAGCCGGCAGTTTGCCGGTAAGTACGGAATATTCGCTGATTTCAAGGTCAACAAGGCCAAGTTCAGCCAAGTCCTGTTTTAACAGCTCTGCCAGTTTGCGCTGGCCTTCACTTGAAGGTACATTGGCATTGGCAGCGTTGCTCTGGCTCGGTACTGCCACATAACGCAAAAATCTTTGTAATAATTTTTCCTGCATAATTTATTATGCCTCCTTAAATATTACATTCGCCGCGGATATACATAATCTGCCTGGAAGCCCAGAGGAATATCGAACCACCAGAACGAAGGTTCTTCCTCTACCGTTTCGGCGGGTTCCTCTTCGGACTCTGCAACCTCTGCGGGAACTTCGGGCTGTTCTGCATCGGAAGGTTGTTCGGGCTCTTCCTCTTCGAATACCTCTTCAACGAGTTTCGTTACGGCCTCTTCTTCGGCAGGTTCGGCCGCAACGGCAATCTCACCTTCGGGGTCAGAGACGTCGCTCTCTGTAACTTCGCCGACAGTCGTTTCTTCTGCGGGCTGTTCGGGTTCGGGCTGAACTTCCTCTGCCTTTACCTCCTCTACGGGAGCTTCCTCAATGGGAGCGACAGGCTCCTGCGCAACGGGTTCCTCTGCGGGAGCAGCTTCGGGTTCTGCCGCAGGTTCTTCTGCCGCCTCGACGGACGCTTCTGCGGGAACTTCTTCCATAGCGGGAACGGGCTCTTCCGTCACAGTTTCAACAGGAGTCTCCGCTGCGACTTCGGGCTCTGCTACCGCAGGCTCTTCCGCAGGAACCTCGGCTGCCGTTTCGGCAGGTACTTCGGTTGCCGTTTCAGCAGGTACTTCGGTTGCCGTTTCAGCAGGTACTTCGGTTGCCGTTTCGGGTTCGGCCACAGCAGGCGTCTCTACTACCATTTCAACAGGTTCTGCCGCAGGAGTTTCAACTGCCGTTTCGGCGGGAGTATGGGCAACAACTTCGGCGGGAGCTTCCACTGCGGGCGCAGCTTCTTCCTCTTCTGCATCTGCATCGGGAGCGCCTATGCAGGCAAGGTCGCGGGAAATCTGTTCGGAGAGCGCTTCGGCGCTGTCGAACTTTTTGATGCCGCGTATGTAATTTACAAATTTAATGGTGACGGGCTTGCCGTAAAGTTCTTCGTTGAGCCCCTCGAAATAGGCTTCGAGAACGACTGCGTCCTCGCCGAACGTGGGGCGGGGGCCGCAGTTTGCAACGCCCCTGTATACGGCGCCGTCTATTTCTGCCTCTACGCCGTAAACGCCGTCTTTTACCAGCACTTTATTGGCGGGATAAACTATGTTTGCGGTGGGGAAACCGAGCGTTTTGCCCCTGCCGTGGCCTTCGCACACTTCGCCCGTGACAAAATACTGTCTGCCGAGAAGGGCGTTGGCCTTCTGAATTTTACCCTCTTCTATGTACTTCTTTATAAGCGTGGTAGATACCTTTTCGCCGTCTACCATAACGTCCTTTACGGGCATATACCACACGCCGTTTTCCTCGTCTTCGGCATAGTTTTTGAGCGTGGACGACTTGCCCTTGGCGCCTGCGCCGAAGCGGAAGTCCTTGCCGCTCATATAGGCCTTGACGTTTATGTGCTCTTCAAGGTTGTGCAGAAAATCTGCCGCGGTAGTCTTTTTGAACTCGTCTGTGTAGTCGATTTTAAGTACGAATTTGGTGTTGTAGCCCGCAAGAAAAGCCAGCCTTTCTTCAAAAGTGAAAACCTGCCTGCCGCCCTTACCTTCGGCAAACATCATTACGCCGAGGTCGAGACCGTTTATCTTTGCTTGAAGTTTTGCCTTCTTCAAAAGTTCGGCGTGGCCCACGTGTACGGCGTCGAAACAGCCGAGCACCACGAGGGCGGGGAAATTGTACTCTTCTTTGTTGTAATTGACTATTTCTAGCATAATTTTAACCTCGATTTCAAAATAGTGCCGTCCGACTGACCCACTCCGTAAAATGAACCGTCGGCACGGTAGATTCTGTACTGTCCCGCGGCAAGCCCGCACTTTACGGGCACGCCGTTGAGGTATAACTTTTCTTCACCCGCAGAAAGAATTTTGCGGGGATGGGGCAGAACAGCGTCTGCGGGTATTAAAGAAGCATATATGTTTTCGCGGGTGAGGCACCGCGTTTCAACCGAATTTTCAATTTTAAAGCCGCCGCTTTCGGTGCGGGTGAGGGCGTTCATTACGGCATATGTGCCTGTCAATTTGCCCAGGTCGCGTGCAAGCGAGCGTATGTAGGTGCCGCCGCCGCACTCGATTTCAAAGCGGAAAACGTTTTCTGAAACCTGACCTTTAAGGGTAAATTCGCCAACGCTCACTTTTTTGGGCGGGAGGGTGAAAACTTCGCCCTTTCTGGCAAGTTCGTAGCCGCGAGCGCCGTTTACGTTTTTGGCGCTGTAATTGGGCGGAACCTGCATAAGTTCGCCCGTAAGATATGGCAGTGCCGCGCGTATTTCCTCCTCCGAAGGAATTCTTCCGCCCTCCGCGGTTATAGTACCCGTCGTGTCGAGGGTGTCGGTATCTGTCCCGAAGGTGAATTCTGCGATATAGCGCTTTCTTTTTGTTAAAAAATAGTCGAACAGGCGGGTTGCGTTGCCCACCGCAACGGGAAGCACGCCGCACGCCATAGGGTCGAGAGTGCCGAGATGACCGCACGCCTGACCCGTAAGTTTTTTGATTACGGCGACTTCGCGCGCGGACGACACGCCAGCCGCCTTATTTACGTTGATAAATCCCGAAGGGGGAACGGAAACGCTCATAAGTGCTGATATACGGCATAGGTGAGCCGCTCCACCACCTCTTCGTACTCGCCCGAGAGCATACACCCGCTTGCGAGCACGTGACCGCCGCCGCCGAATACCGAGGCAACGGCGTTGACGTTTACTTTACCCTTGCTGCGGAGCGAGGCCTTGTATTGGCCGCGCTTCATCTCCATAAGCGCTATGGCGACCTCGACGCCGTCTATCGAGAGCGGGTAATCCACAAAGCCCTCCGTCATACTTCTCTGGGCGCCCGTCTCTTCGAGGGCGGCGCACGTTACGAGGATGAAGGCGAGCTTATCTTCGAGCGCAAAGCGCATATTTTGGAGCGCCCTGGTAAAGAGCAGGGCGCGCGCCTTCTTCTGGCGGGAGAACATACAGTAGTTTATGTTGGTGACGTCGGCTCCGCATTCGCGCAGGCGGGCGGCTACGGAAAAGGTCTTTGCCGTCACGTCGCTGTGGGTGAAAGTGCCGCTGTCGGTTATCAGCCCGAGCATCAGAAGGTTGGCTATCGGAGGGGTGATTGCAAGGCCCGCGGCGTCGAGGACTTCGGGCATAAGCTCGCACGTGGCCGAGCACACGCTTATGCAGTTGTATTTTGCATAGCCCTTGTTCGAGATGTGGTGGTCTATGTTTATTGTGGTGCCCTTGAAACGGGCAAAGTCGTGCGCATATTCGCCCAGCCGCGCTATGTCGGCGCAGTCTACGGCGATGAACGTATCGAACTCCTCGTCGGGAATACCGACGACGACCTCTTTCATCTCGGGAAGGAAAAAGAACTTTTCGGGCGGGAGCTCCTCGCAGACGAAGTATGCAGTTTTGCCCGCGGCGCGCAGCGCGAGGAGCAGAGCAAGTCCGCTGCCCAAGGCGTCGCCGTCGGGGCGCACGTGGCAAAAAATTGCCGCTTTTTCAGCTTTTGTTATCTGCGCGGCGACTGCCGCTGCCGAATTTTCTGTCATTTTTCTGAATCCGATTCAAGTTTGTTCAAAATTTCGTCTATGTGAGCGCCGTACTCCATACTCCCGTCCAAAATGAACGTGAGTGCGGGCGTGCTCCTTATGCGGAGCATATGCGAGAGTTCGTGGCGGATAAAGCCAGCGTTCTCTTTGATGATTTCAAACGAGGCGAGTTTCTTTTCCTCGGAGGGGTCGAATATGCTCACATAAATTTTTGCCGTTTTAAGGTCGGGGGCCACGTCTGCCCCCGTAACGCTTATTATGGCCGAAAGCTGAGGATTTCTGTCCCTAAGTTTGCGGGATATGACTTCGTAAATAGCCTTCTGGAATTCGCTGGCGAGCCTTTCTCCCCTTAAACCTTTCATATAATGTTACCTTTAAAATATATTATGGCCGATATCTGAGTGCAAGATTTTTACCTTTGAGATTTCTCTGCTCGCTTACGCTCGGTTTGCGGTTTCCCGAAGGGAACCCTCCGCAAAGTAGCGTCGCTGCGCTCATCTGCCGTTTCCACACAATTTGTAGAGCCTCGGCAGGGCAGCGCTTCGCTCGCGCACGCGAAATGACATTTTTAAAATAATTATGTGCGCAAGGCGAATTTAGTTCGCCGCTTACGCGCGACACATTTTGCCGCGGTCAGCAGGCTCACCAAGGGTGAATTTGCGCAATTATATGCTTCGTGGGCCCTGAAAAGTCGCGCGAAGAGAAACTTAGTTTCTCAAATTCACGGAATTTTTCGCACTCGGCCAGGGCGAAAAATTCGTGAGCCTCTCTTACTTGGCGGGAACTTCCTGAATGAGATAGCACTCTATAATATCACCTATGCGGATATCTTTAAAACCTTCTATCGAGCAGCCGCATTCGAAGCCGTAGCTTACTTCCTTTACGTCGTCTTTGAAGCGTTTGAGCTGCTGGACGTTGCCCTCTACCACGAGCACGTCGTCGCGGTATATGCGCAGTTTGCCGCCGCGCACAATCTTGCCGTCGGTTACGTAGCAACCGGCAACGTTGCCCACGCCAGTGATTTTGAATACCTGGCGCACTTCGCACTTGCCCATATACACTTCCTGGTACTTGGGCGCTATCATACCCTTCAAGGCACCCTCTACGTCGTCGAGAAGGTCGTAGATTATGCGGTAGGTGCGGATATCAACCTTGCTGCGCTCTGCAAGCGCCTTAGCCTTGGCATCGGGGCGCACGTTGAACGCGAGTATTATCGCATTTGAAGAATCGGCGAGCATAACGTCGGATTCGTTGACCGCGCCAGCGCCGCTGTGTATTACCTTTACCTGAACCTCGTCGTTTGAAAGTTTTACGACGGACTGCTTTACGGCCTCGACCGAGCCCTGAACATCGCCCTTTATTATGAGGTTCAAGGTCTTCATATTGCCTTCGGCAATCTTGCCGAATACTTCGTCGAGAGAAATTTTTGAAACCTGGGCAACCCTTGCCTCGCTCTCTTTCCTCTTTCTCTCTTCGATTACCTGCTTCATCAGTTCCTGCGATACGGCGTAGATAGAGTCGCCCGCGTTGGGGACTTCTTCGAAGCCGAGTACGGATACGGCCGTGGAAGGGCCTGCGGATTTGACCTGTTTGCCCCTGTCGTCTATCATAGCGCGCACGCGGCCGGTAACCATACCCGATATGATGTTGTCGCCCGTATGAAGAGTGCCGTTCTGCACGAGCACGCTTGCCACGGGGCCCATACCCTTATCGAGCTTGGCTTCGATTATGGTGCCGCGCGCCTCCCTGTTCGGGTTGGCGAGAAGTTCCTTCATCTCGGCTACGAGCAGTACGTTTTCGAGCAGGTTATCTATGCCCTCGCCGGTCTTTGCAGATACGGGGCATACGATGGTATCTCCGCCCCATTCCTCGGGCAGAAGGCCGTAGTTGGTGAGGTCCTGCTTTACCTTATTTATATCCGCGCCCTGTTTATCCATCTTGTTGACCGCAACGATGATGGATACGTCGGCGGCCTTGGCGTGGTTGATGGCTTCTACCGTCTGGGGCATTATGCCGTCGTCGGCGGCTACAACGAGGATTACGATATCGGTAACCTGTGCGCCGCGCGCCCTCATTGCAGTGAACGCCTCGTGACCGGGAGTATCGAGGAAAGTTATCTTTTTATCTCCCACCGAAACCGAGTAAGCGCCTATGTGCTGGGTTATGCCGCCCGCTTCGCCTTCGGTGACGTTGGTCTTTCTTATATAGTCGAGAAGGGAGGTCTTGCCGTGGTCTACATGCCCCATTACCGTTACGACGGGAGCGCGGGGAACGAGGCTTTCAATCTCTTCCACGGTATCGGCCTGCTTTTCCGAGAGCTTCTCTTCCGCCGTCTTTTCGGGCTTGTATTCAAGCTCTATGCCGAGGTCGGCGGCAATCATAAACGCCGTTTCGTAGTCAATCGAGCCGTTTACCGTGGTAACTATGCCGTCTTTGAACAGGCGCTTGGTGATTTCCACCGCGGTTACGCCCAACTTTTCGGAAAGGACTTTGATGGGGATATTGTCGGTAGTTACGATGGCGTGGTCGATTTTTACCGTCTGAACGGCCTGCTTGGCGGCCTTTTTGGTGCGCACCTTGCGGTATACGCCCCTCTCGTCGTCGAAGTCCTCTACACTGGCGCCCTGCTGACGTTGCAGCGAGCGCTTGTTCATAGGCTTCTTTTCCTTTTCTACGTATGTGCGGTCGCCCTTCTTTTTATCCGGCCCGAAGTTCTTGCCCGCCTTGGGTGCGGCGGCTGCGGGGGCAGCGGGACGCACGCCCGCCAGGGTAAGTCGGGACCTAAGCCGAGGACTGAGGTCGTAGGCGATGGAGAGCAGGTGGAGATTCCTGCACCACATGGAACCGTAAGACGAAGCAGTGACACAGAAGGATAGGACGAGCGCGGTGATGGTCAGCCGCGTAGGGAGCGCGAGGCCGGAAGGCAGTGAAGTACACCTTCCAAGAAGGCTGAGCGCTGACAGGACCGAAAAGAAGTAGGGAAGCGTCTGAGTTCAGGCTGGCGAGAAAAGCTGCTAAGGAGGTTGCATGTGCCCGTACCGGAAACCGACACAGGTGGGCGAGGAGAGAATCCTGAGACGGACGGGAGAACTCTTGTTAAGGAACTCGGCAAAATGACCCCGTAACTTCGGGAGAA
>URMT01000073.1 GCA_900549005.1 uncultured Eubacteriales bacterium
GCCGTCTATCTCTATTATGTCGGCTCCGCTTCTGGCAATGCCCGAAGCTATCGCCGCAACGTTGTGCACTGCGGCAACCTTGACGATTACGGGCTTGGTGTATGCAGTCGCCTCTTTTAGGCTGTAAATAAGCTGCCTTAAATCTTCTATCGAATAAATGTCGTGATGGGGCGCGGGCGAAATTGCGTCCACTCCCTTGGGAATCATACGCGTCTTTGAAACGTCGTCGGAAATCTTCATTCCCGGCAGGTGCCCGCCTATGCCGGGCTTTGCGCCCTGGCCCATCTTGATTTCTATCGCGGCGGCGCTCGTAAGGTATTGTTCGTGCACGCCGAACCTGCCCGAAGCCACCTGCACTATCGTGTTCTTGCCGTACTTATAGAAGTCGGAATGAAGTCCGCCTTCGCCCGTGTTGTAGTAGATGCCCAGCTCCTCCGCCGCGCGGGCGAGCGAGGCGTGCGCGTTGTATGAAATGGAGCCGTAGCTCATCGCCGAAAACATAATCGGCGTGGTAAGCCTGAGCTGGGGCGGGAGATTGTCGACCAGCCTGCCGCGCGCGTCCCTCTTTATCTCCACGTCCTTTTTGCCGAGGTAGACGGTTGTTTCCATCGGCTCGCGAAGGGGGTCTATGGGAGGGTTGGTGACCTGCGAGGCGTTGACCAGAATTTTATTGAAGTATATGGGGTTTTCGGTGGGGTTGCCCATAGAAGAGAGCAGCACGCCGCCCGTATTCGCCTGCCTGTATACCTCGTTCATAGCCTGAACGGGCCAGTTATAGTTCACTTTGTAAGTGTCGTCGCTCTTTACTATCTTCAACGCGTGCGTGGGGCACATACACACGCACCTGTGGCAGTTTACGCACTTGTTGCTGTCGGCAATCATCTTGCCCAGGTCCTTGTCGTACCTGTGCACCTCGTTGGCGCACTGCCTTTCGCACACCCTGCACGCAATGCACAGGTCGGGGTTGCGCACGACCTCGTAATCTGCGGGTATAAATATGTCTTTCATCTGCCCACTCCTTCGCGCAGGGTATAAATGACGGGCTGGCCGCCCGCGGGCGCATAAATTTTATCGAGCTCGGGCTCGATTACCCTTATGCCGCATTCTTCCGACGAAACGAACGCCAAATCGCCCTTTTCGGCACACACCATAGAGCGCAGTTTAAGCCTGTCGTTGAGCGCCATAAGGCCGCCTTCGAACCCGAAAATTATGGAGAAGGGGCCGTTGATGAGCAGCGAGGGGAAGGCCTTGCGCAGGAAAATTTCCTGGCGGCGGTCTTCGGGACTCTTGTCGTCTATCGTAGACCAGAACGAGGCGGAAATGACCTTTGCCACCTCTTCGAGAGTGAGTTTTTTTACCCTTAAAAGGAAGTCTATTACGTAGGTTATTACCTCGGTATCGGTCTGCAAGTTGCACTTGTAGCCGAACATCTCTATGTAGCGGCGGTTGGCGTCGTAAGAAGAAATTTCGCCGTTATGCACCACCGAATAGTCGAGAAGGCCGAAGGGATGAGCGCCGCCCCACCAGCCGGGGGTGTTTGTGGGGTACCTGCCGTGGCTGGTCCACATATAGCCCTCGTACTCCTCGTCAAGAAGGAAAAACCTGCCTATGTCTTCGGGGAAGCCCACGCCCTTGAATATGCCCATATTCTTGCCGCTGGAAAAGACGAAGGCGCCCTTTATGTCGGTATTTATTCTGTTTACGCACTTAACCACGTACTGCTGTTCGTCGAGAAGGGAGTTTGCAAGGCGCTTTGAAAGGGGATATAAAAAGTAGCGGAATATGAGCGGTTCGCCCGTCACTCCCCGCACCTTCCTCGTCTTCATCTCCGAGGAATACACCACCTCGAAATGCGCGGCAAGGTAATCTTCCGTCTCTTTGCGCGCTGTGCGGTCGTCGAAAAAGAGGTGAAAGGCGTAATAATCTTTATAGTCGGGATATATTCCGTAGCCCGCAAAGCCGCCGCCCAGGCCGTTAGACCTGTCGTGCATAGTGGCTATCGAACGTATTATCTTGTCGCCCGTCATACGGTTGCCGCTCCTGTCGATGATGGCGCTCACGGCACAGCCTGACGGTATTCTTACTTCGCCCTCCAAGGGCGCAAATTCATTCTCCGACGTAAACATACCCTGCTCCGCGGCGGGATTCCCGCCGAAAATGTGTATAGTTGCACGATTTTGCGAAAAAGGCCTGCAAATATGCAAAACCCGCCCGCGCCGTGCATAAAAATGCGGACATTGCCGCCTTTACGGTTCCCTGTTATTATATAAAAAAACGCGCCTTCAAGTCAAGCTAATAGGTTATTCAAAAGGCAATTAAACGCCCGCCCATTCGTTTGATTATATTATAGAAAGTATAAGTCCGGCTTATGGTTCGCCGCACCAACCGGCCGGAAAAGGCGCAAAACGCGCTTAAAACGCGGCGCGGCAGGACTTTTTTAACTCCTGCCGCATTGTGCCGTACGCCTTTGCCTCGGCGTCTGCCGCAAAATTTACATAATTTACCTGAACGGCCGCCGTGCAGGCCGCCGCGGTTATTTGCCGTCGGGCTCGCCCACTATGTCGGCAAGGTACGCCTTTACGTCCTCTTCCGAGGCGGCAACGCACTCGAAGGTTATGAAGTCGCCCGCCGAAAGCCTGGTCTTGCCGTCGGGGACGAAGCGGCCGCCCTCCGCATTTTCAACCTCCACCACCATTCCGCCCGCAGGCCATAGCACCGAA
Source organism: uncultured Eubacteriales bacterium (assembly GCA_900549005.1). Classification (GTDB taxonomy): domain Bacteria; phylum Bacillota; class Clostridia; order Christensenellales; family Borkfalkiaceae; genus Coproplasma; species Coproplasma stercorigallinarum. Next base: position 2,721 of record URMT01000073.1, read on the forward strand.
CGGATGCTGCGGCCGTCGGCATACGAGCCCTCTGCAACCTGCAAACGCACCCTGCGCTTTGAGGCGCTGACACGGGCGTTCTGCTCCTTTACTATAAAATCGAGGCTCTTTTCGAACACCGATTCCGTTCTGAACAGCTCGCCGACGATAAAACCTATGCCCACGCCGAGGAGGGCGGGAAGAAGGTTCTGGAACTGCCCCGTGAACTCGAATATCATCACAAGTCCCGTTATGGGCGCGCGCACCACTGTGGTGAAGTAGGCCGCCATAGTTATGACGATTATATAGTCGGACATTGCGGAATCCATTCCCGCGCTTTCAAACCCGAGGCAAAGCAGTGCGCCCAGCCCTGCGCCCGTTGCAAGCACGGGCACGAATATGCCGTACGGCATACCGCATCCGACGGCAAGTATGGTGGAAATAAACCTGAAAACCACCACTATGGCGAGCGTGGCGGCAACAGACAGTCCGAATATTTTTATAAACTCTCCTTCGTGCGCGGAGCCGAGCGATTCTATGAACGAATGGCCGCCGCCCATAGCGTACACCGAAATAAGGCCGAACGCACCCGCGACGAAAAAGGGAATTATATACCTGCCCGCGCCCTTGAAGAAGGTTATCTTTTTGAAGCCCCTGCGCGCGAGCAGCATAAGGTGATAGAAGGCTACGCCCAGAAGCGCCGCGCACAGCGCGGCTATCGCCGTATACAGGTAGCCCATAGGCTCCATAGGGGCGAACTCGAAAGAAACGAAGGTAAAGCCCGTGGAAAAGCCCATTGCATAGCGCATAAGGTTGCGCACGGTGAGCGAGATGAGCACGCTTACCGCCGAACAGGTGAACACCTGCGCCGAGAACGAGCGGAACGCCTCTTCCATTGCGAACACCAGCCCCGTCACGGGCGCGTTGAACGCCGCGGCAAGGCCCGCGGAAGAACCCGCGGCAATCTGCAACCTGCGCACCATAAACGAACGCCTTGTAATTGCCGCCGCGCCGTCGCCCGCACAGCCGCCTATTTGCAGCGAAGGGCCTTCGCTGCCCGCAGGAAGCCCCATAAACACGCACGCGAGCGAAGCGGCGAACATAGAACACATAACAACATACCACTTGAAGCGCAGCAGGCCGCGCGCCGCGCCCTCTATCTGCGGAACGCCGCTGCCGCGTATCATCGGTATAAAGCGCGTAGCCGTTCCTATGACGAGCGCGCCCGCGAACAGCCCGATGAACAGCAGGGGCACGAAGACGGGATTTTCCGCCACAAGCATATACAGCTGCGCCGATTTTTCCTCTGCGATTGCCGTAAGAATGTTGTAGAGCGTGACCACCGTGCCCGCAAAAAGACCCGTGAATATGCTGAGAACAACGAGGTTTATGCCGTATTCAGAAAGGGCGCGCAGTCTGCGCGAAAATTTACCTTTCACCATATTCCACCCGAAAAATTGCTTATTTCCACGCAGACATTATACCACCCCGCGCGCGCGTGTGTCAAAGCGTTTTGCCGCAAAGAGATACCGCGCAAAAGAAAAGCCCGCAAGCATAGCTTGCGGACTCTTCTTGTATCTATGAGAGAGCGGGGTGAACTGAATGAAAATTATTCTGCGGGAGCGGGTTCGGGCTCGTTGGTGAGCGCCTCCATTCCCGTTTCGCCGGTGCGGACGCGCATTACGTTCTCTATGCCCGTCACAAAAATCTTGCCTGCGCCGTACTTGCCGTCGTCCAGCACTTTCTGCGCAACGGCAACCACCATCTTGGGGTCTACCGTGCTTACCACTATTTCAACCTGTACTTTTGGCAGCAGGTGCATAGTCGTCTTTACGCCCCTGTACTGGCCGGTTTTGCCCGCCTGAGTGCCGCAGCCCATTACGTTGGTCACGGTCATTCCGGTTACGCCTATCTTGGCCATAGCGTCCTTCAAGGTGAGGAACTTCTCCTGGCCGGTTATTATAGTAATCTTTGTATACTTGCTTTCGTTTGCGGGAGCAAGGTCGATATTCGCGGGAACGACGCCCGAGATATCCACGTCGTCCCCCTCTCCGTCATACGAGGGAACGGAGGGAACGAAGTCGGGGTAGGAAGAAGTGAGACCGTGCTCGCATATATCCAGGCCGATGAGTTCCTCTTCGGGATTGCAGCGGAGGCCGTTCCACGTCTTGCCGTAGGCAATTACTTCCGCGGGCTTTACCGTCTTGTACTTTATCATAACGGGCACGTACTTTATTGCCGCGAAGAAGATAATCATACATACCGTAGTCCAGGCGAGTATGGTGACTATGCCGAGAAGCTGAATACCTAAAAGCTCCCAGCTGCCCGAATAGAAGAGGCCGTTTTCCACGTCGAAGAAGCCGACGGCGACTATGCCCCATATGCCGTTGGCAAAATGAACGGGCACGGCGCCCACGCAGTCGTCGAGGTGGAGCTTGTGTTCGAGCAGCCAGGTGACGCCCATTACGAGGAAGCCTGAAACTATGCCTATCACAAGCGAGCCTATGATATCCACGTTAGAGCAGCCTGCCGTCACGCCTACGAGGCCTGCGAGCGAGGCGTTCATACTCATCACGAGGTCGGGCTTTTTGTTGCGTATCCAGGTGTAAATCATCGCCACGAGCAATGCAACCGAGGGAGCGATTGTGGTGGTGACGAAAATTCTTGCGAGCTGGCCTTCTTCCGTTGCGGCGGCGCCGTTGAAGCCGTACCAGCCGAACCAGAGTATGAGCACGCCCAGCGCGCCTATGGTCATATTGTGGCCCTGAATTGCGTTTACCTTTATTACTTTGCCGTTTTCGTCGCGCTCGAACTTGCCGATGCGCGCGCCGAGGAAGATTATGCCGATAAGCGAAGCGGTGCCGCCTACCGTATGTATTGCGCCCGAACCTGCGAAGTCGACGAATCCGACGCCGAGGTTTACGAGCCAGCCCTGCGAATTCCATACCCAACCCGCTTCAACGGGATATACTATGAGGGAAATCATAGCCGAGTATACGCAGTAAGCCAGAAAGCGGGTTCTTTCTGCCATAGCGCCCGAAACTATCGTTGCGGCGGTTGCGCAGAACACGAGGTTGAACACGAAACTTGCGGCGGTAGATACGGCCTCGTCATATACGGCCTGCCCCACTGCCTCCGCGCCGTCGAACAAAGTCCGGAAGCAGGAGAAGATATCCAGGTTGGGAACGCCTATGAAGCCAGCCACGTAGTCAACGCCCATCATCAGCCCGAAGCCGAGGAAGAGGAAGCATACGCAGCCGATACAGAAATCGACAAAGTTCTTGAACAGAATGTTGCCTGTGTTTTTTGCCCTGGTGAAACCTGTTTCGACCATAGCAAAGCCGCACTGCATAAAGAATACTAACGCCGCGCCGATGAGAAGCCAAGCAGTCCAAGTCATAAAATTATCTTCCGATTAAAAATTTTTAAGCGGGAAGGCCGCGTAATCCGGCCATATGCGGCGGGCAATTCAAAGGTCTGTGTAAAAAATCTGTGTAAAATTCTTTAAAAAACTGCCGCCCCGTCCCGCAGGGTTTATTGGAAAATATTTTATGTACGCGTAAAAAACTGCTCTCTCATCTGCCGCCGTGCGGCAAAACTTACGCCGTTACACTCCGCCTTTGCGGGCGGAAAAATTTTGTTACAGTATATGTTGCAACCTGCGCGCCGCACGCGCCCTTACATTTTGCGCGGGCGGCGCGCAGATTTACTTTAAAAGTTACGTTAGTTGCGGCATATTGCCGCATCAATTACTTTTTTTGTCTTGTATTTTTGCCGCCGATACCCTTACTTTACGCTGTACAGAAGTTCGGTGTAAGAAGGATAGGGCCAGTAATCTTCCGAAGTGAGCGTCTCCATTTCGTCGGCAATGCCGCGCACGACCTGCATCTGCGGAATGACCTTGTGAGCCATAGCCTTTGATGCGGGGCGGACGTCCTCTTTGTCTATGCCCGCAAGCAGAGCTTCGAGCTTGGCAACTTCGGCAGAGAACTTATCGTTGAGCGCAGCCAGACGGGAAATGAGACTCTTTTCTGTATCACAGGGGATATTTTCCGATACCGCCTTCTTTGCGGCCACGTTCGAGCAAAGCTCGGCAACGTAGTCGGATACGGCGGGGATTATGTCCTGCTTAGACATTTTGAGCATAGTGAGCGCCTCGATATTTATTATCTTGACGTAGTTTTCCAGCCTTACCATAGCGCGGGCGACAGCCTCCTGCTCGGTATATACGCCGTTGTTCACGAACACGTCGATATTCTTCTTTTCAAAGAATACGTCGGTTGCGTCGGCGGTGTTCTTATTGTTCAAAAGGCCCCTTCTCTCGGCCTCGGGCTCCCAGGCGGGGCCGTAGCCGTCGAGATTGAATATTATGCGCTTGTGTTCTTTGATTGTGGAAGTGATAAGCTCGCGTGCGGCAGACTCTACGTCGGAAGCCTTTTCGAGCTTATCTGCAAATTCAGAGAACGCCTGCGAAATTATTGTGTTGAGCACTATGTTTGCGTCGGCCACGTTTGCCTGCGAGCCGAGCATTCTGAATTCAAATTTGTTGCCCGTGAACGCGAAGGGCGAAGTCCTGTTCCTGTCGGATGCGTCCTTGGGGAAGATGGGCGATTCGGGAACGCCGATAGAGCCCTCCTGCGCGCGGAAGGGGATATAGTCCTTGCCGTTTGCGATGCTGTCTACCAGGTCGCCGAGCTGGTCGCCGAGGTATACCGAAATGATTGCGGGGGGAGCTTCGTTTGCGCCCAGACGGTGGTCGTTGCCCGCAGAGGCTACCGCGCCCCTTAAAATGCCCTGATAGTCGTCAACCGCCTTGATTACCGCGGCGAGCACGAGCATAAACAGCGTGTTCTTTTCGGGGTTGGGGCCCGGTTCGAGCAGGTTGAGGCCCGTATCGGTAGACATAGACCAGTTGTTGTGCTTGCCCGAGCCGTTTATGCCCTCGAAGGGCTTTTCGTGCAGAAGGCACCTGAGTCCGTGCTTCTGCGCAACCTTCTTCATAAGCTCCATAGTGAGCATATTTGAATCTATTGCGACGTTGGTCGTGGAATATACGGGCGCCATCTCGTGCTGGGCGGGAGCGACTTCGTTATGCCTCGTCTTTGAAGGTATGCCGAACGACCACAGAGTTTCGTCGAGGTCGGCCATAAAGTCTGCTATGGCGGGCTTTATTGTGCCGAAGTAGTGGTCTTCAAGCTCCTGTCCGCGGAGAACGGGCGCGCCGAACAGCGTTCTGCCAGTCATTCTGAGGTCTATGCGCTTTTCGTACTCCTCTTCCGAAATGAGGAAGTATTCCTGCTCGGGTCCGACCGTGGTGGTAACCTTTTTGCACTCTATGCCGAAGAGCTTCAAAATTCGCTTGGCCTGCATATCGAGCGCCTTCATCGACTTTAAAATGGGCGACTTTTTATCGTGGGTTCACGCCATTCTCCTGCCTCAGCCTCCCGAGTAGCTGGGACTACAGGCGCCCGCCTCAAAAAACTATTGTATCGTAACTCTAT
>URMT01000074.1 GCA_900549005.1 uncultured Eubacteriales bacterium
AGGTATGCGCAAATCGGGTCCTGCTGCGGCGGGAAACCCGCCTTGCGACGTTATTTTTTACGGAACATAACGCCGCGAAGCAATATCCTCACAAAAATTTCTTTGGCCGCTTGCTTTCGTGAATATCTTATCCAGCGGATTGCCCCGCCGCGCGCAAAATACTTTCGCAGGCTTTTACCGCGGAGTGCGAAGCCGTGCGCCGCGCGTTTTACGGCAGGAAGGCAATCGTGGAATACCTTATTATAATCTTTAAAAAAGGCTTTTCTGCGGGCGCAAAATAAGCGCCCGTACAGGAATTGATGCGGGAATATGCCGCAATTACTTGGCCTTTTCTACTATTTCGGCAACCCTCCAATTCTTGTCTTTGGAGAGCTTCCTGGTTTCAACTATTCTAACCGTGTCGCCAATGCCGCACTCGTTGTTTTCGTCGTGCGCCTTGAACTTGGTGGTCCTGGTTATCGTCTTTTTATACAGGGGGTGCTTCTTTTTGTTGGTCGCCGCAACGACTACCGTCTTATCCATCTTGTCGGATACGACTATCCCCGTTATTTCCTTTCTGAGCGTAGTTCTTTCCATTTCTTACTCCTTACGCTTTAAGCTGCCTTGCACGTATTACCGTGTTTACCCTTGCGATGTCCTTCTTTACGAGGTTTATCGAAAGGGGATTGTCGAGCTGACCGCTCGCGTGACGGAAACGCAGGTTGAAAAGCTCGGTTTTGAGCTCCTGCAACTTTGCGGTAAGTTCCGCGTCGCTCAAATTAACTATTTCCTTAGCCTTCATTAGCTTCACCGCCTTCCGCTGCGGGTGCCGCAGCCTCTTTCTTGACAAACTTGCACTTTACGGGCAGTTTGTGGCTTGCAAGGCGCATTGCCTCCCTTGCCACGTCTTCCGATACGCCTGCCATCTCGAACATCACTCTGTCGGGCTTTACGATTGCTACCCAATATTCAACAGAGCCCTTGCCTGAACCCATACGGGATTCGGCGGGGTGCTTGGTGATGGGCTTGTGGGGGAATATGTCTATCCACACCTTGCCGCCGCGCTTGATGAACCTGGTCATTGCGATACGGGCTGCCTCTATCTGGTTGGAAGTTATCCTGCCGCCCTCTTCGGCTACGAGGCCGTATTCGCCGTAGGCAATTATGTTGCCCTTGTGCGCCCTGCCCCTGATTTTGCCGCGGTGCTGCTTTCTTCTTTTAACTCTCTTAGGGATTAACATTTTACTCTTCGCCTCCGTCTGAGATTATGAGCTTTTTAGAACCCGAAAGCACTTCGCCCTTGTATATCCAGCACTTTACGCCGAGTACGCCGAAGGTGGTGTGAGCTTCCGCAAAGCCGTAATCGATGTCCGCGCGGATGGTTTGAAGGGGAATGGAACCTTCGTGGTAGCTTTCGCTGCCCGCGATTTCGCGGCCGTCGAGCCTGCCCGATACGGTGATTTTAACGCCCCTTACGCCCGATTTGGACACTTTGGATATCTGCTGTTTGATGGCCCTTCTGTAAGATACGCGCTTTTCGAGCTGGGCGGCTACCGCCTCGGCAACGAGCTGTGCGTCCTGGTCTACCTTTTCGACCTTCTTTACGTTGATGATTATAACCTTGCCCTTGGTGAGCTTGGAGAGGGCCTTCTTTATGACGTCTATTTCAGAACCGCCCTTGCCGATTAAAACGCCGGGACGGCCGGTATAGATGGTCACTTCTACCTTGTTTGCGGCACGTACGAGCGTTATCTTGCTTATGGCCGCGTCGTAATACTTCTTTTTAAGGAAGGTACGTATTACGTTGTCTTCTTTGAGGTGTTTGGCGAAGTCCTTTTTGTCGGCATACCACTGGGTATCCCAAGCGGATATAACGCCTACCCTTAAACCGTGAGGATTAACTTTCTGTCCCATACATACTCTCCTTAAATGTTCTTCGCGTCAAGAATGACCGTGATGTGGCTGGTTCTTTTGAGGATGGCCCTGCCGCGTCCCTTGGAGACGGGCTGCATCCTTTTGAGGTGGGGGCCGCCGTTTGCGAACGCTTCGGCAACCACCAAATCGCCCCTGTCCATACCCTTGTTGTGTTCGGCGTTTGCCGCCGCGGAGAGAAGGACTTTTTTAACTTCCTCGCTGCCGCCCTTGTTGCAATAGGTGAGTATTGCCTCGGCCTCTTCCACGCTCTTGCCGCGGATGAGCGCCAGCACCGTTCTCACCTTGTAGGGGGAAATCCTTATATACTTTGCCGTAGCATAGGGACGGTTATCCCTCTTTTCGGCAATCCTTTCAACCTTTTTATTCATATTGCCTGCCATAACTTCTCTCCTTACTTCTTGGTGGTCTTTGCCGCGTGACCCTTGAAGGTGCGGGTGGGCGCGAACTCGCCGAGCTTGCAGCCTACCATATCTTCGGTCACGTATACGGGAACGTGCTTACGGCCGTCGTATACGGCTATCGTGTGACCTACCATCTGGGGGAATATAGTGGTAGCCCTTGACCACGTTTTAACGACCTTCTTTTCGCCCGCGGCGTTCATCGCCTCTATTCTCGACATCAGGCGGGCTTCCGCGTAAGGTCCCTTTTTAACGCTTCTCGACATCTATATATCCTCCTTAATTTATCCTCTTTAATATGAACTTGGAAGAGGTGTTCTTCTTCTTTCTGGTCTTGTAACCGAGAGCAGGCTTGCCCCAAGGCGTCATAGGGCCTGCGTGGCCGACGGGTGACTTGCCTTCGCCGCCGCCGTGAGGGTGGTCGTTGGGGTTCATTACCGAACCGCGGACGGTGGGCCTTATGCCGAGGTAACGGGTTTTGCCCGCCTTGCCGAGGTGCACGATTTCGTGTTCGAGGTTGCCTACCTGGCCTACCGTAGCCTTGCACCTGACGGGGATGAGCCTCATTTCGCCCGAAGGCATTTTAAGGGTTGCGTATGCGCCCTCTTTTGCCATTATCTGGGCGGAAATGCCTGCCGCGCGGGCTATCTGGGCGCCGCGTCCCGGCTGCATCTCTATCGCGTGGACTATCGTACCTACGGGGATATCCGAAAGGGGAAGGGCGTTGCCCGCCTTGATGTCGGCGCCGCTGCCCGAAAGCACCTTGTCGCCTACCGAAAGGCCTACGGGAGCGAGGATGTACCTCTTTTCGCCGTCTGCGTATGCAAGCAGGGCGATGTGCGCCGAACGGTTGGGGTCGTACTGAATGGACTTAACCGTTGCGGGAACTCCGTCTTTATTGCGCTTGAAGTCGATTATTCTGTACTTTATCTTGTTGCCGCCGCCTATGTGACGAACGGTTATCCTGCCCATATTGTTTCTGCCGCCCGTCTTGCGCTTGTCGTGCAGAAGGCTCTTTTCGGGCTTGTCGCCCGTAAGCTCGCTGTAAGCGTTTACGGTCATAAAACGGCGGGCGGGAGATGTGGGCTTATATCTTTTTACTGCCATTTTTCCTGTCCTCCTTTACGACAATGAGGCGAAGAACTCTATCGCTTTGGAATCAGCTTTAAGCTGAACGACAGCCTTCTTGTAGTCGGGGGTGTAGCCCGCGTTCCTGCCCATTCTTTTAAGTTTGCCTTTGCAGTTTACGGTGTTCACGCTTGCCACCTGAACGCCGAAAAGTTTTTCAACCGCAAGTTTAATCTGCGTCTTGTTTGCCGACTTTGCAACGATGAACGTATACTTTTTGTCGGCTATTCCGTCGTAGCCCTTTTCTGTCAAGAGGGGCTTTATGATGATGTCTTCGGCAACCATTATTCTCCGTAAACCTCCTCTATCTTCTTTACGGCCTCTTTCGTAAGAACAACCTTGCTGTTTGCAACCACTTCGTATGTGGAAATCTGCGCCACGGGAAGGGTGTTGAACTTCTGAATGTTCTTTGCCGCGCGGATAACCAGCTCGTCGTCGTTATCCATAACTACGACCGTGGATTTTTCGAGATGAAGCGCGTTTTTGAACGCAACCATCTCTTTGGTCTTGCCTTCCTTAACCGAAAGGCTTTCAACTACTATGAGTTCGCCGTCGGCCACCTTCTTTGATAGCGCCGAAACGAGCGCGGCCGCCTTGGCCTTCTTGTTCATATCTTTGGAGAAGTCGCGGCTCTTGGGTGCGAACACTACGCCGCCCTTTATCCACTGGGGAGCCCTGATAGAGCCCTGGCGCGCGTTGCCCGTGCCCTTCTGCCTCCAAGGCTTCCTGCCGCCGCCCCTTACTTCCGTACGGGTGAGCGTGGACTTGGTTCCCTGCCTTTCGTTTGCAAGGCGGGTTACCACCGCCTGGTGAATGAGCGGTTCGTTGTACTCCGCTCCGAATACCTTTTCGCTTAATTCTATGGTACCGGCCTCGGTGCCGTCCATCTTATATACTTTTACGCTGGGCATCTTATCTCTCCTTATTTGACGGTGTCGTTAATGGTTACGACGCTGCCTTCGGGCCCGGGAACCGAACCTTTGATGAGAATGCAATTTCTTGCAACGTCTACCCTTACTACTTCGAGGTTCTGAATGGTCACGTTTTCAACGCCGTAATGTCCGGGAAGGCGCTTGTTTTTGAATACCCTGGAAGGGGTGCTGTTTGCGCCCATAGAGCCGGGCTCCCTGTGAACGGGGCCTACGCCGTGCGTTTCCTTCAACCTGTGCTGATTCCATCTTTTGATTACGCCCGAGAAGCCGTGACCCTTTGTAACGCCGTGTACGTCAACCCTGTCGCCTGCGGCGAACACGTCGGCCTTTACTTCTCCGCCCACCGTGTAGGAAGAGAGGTCGTCGAGCCTGAATTCTTTGAGCACCTTGCAGGGCTTTACGCCCGCCTTTTTGAACTGGCCCATATCAGGCTTGTTGAGGTTCTTCTCGCTCGTCTCGTCAAAACCGAGTTTCAAAGCGGCATAGCCGTCTTTTTCGACAGTTTTGATTTGAACTACGGGGCAGGGGCCCGCTTCGATAACCGTTACGGGGATAACCTTGCCCTCCGCCGTAAATACCTGCGTCATGCCGGCTTTACGTCCGATGATTGCTTTATTCATTGATAAAGTTCCTCCGATAAAATTTTATGGATAATACCGCGCTTTGTCGTCGCGCCGCAGGCGCTTTTTACTTCGCCGCGTCGTCGGCAAAACGTAGAGTATTGAAAACACGATTCACGCAAAATCTTTGCCTTGCAAATCTTTTGCCGTGAGGGGAAATTTGTCGTAAAAGCGCTTAACGGTCGAACTAAATTCAACCTTGCGCTTTTTCGGCGTTAATTATTTTTTGAATATATATTATATGGTATAGAAAAATCTTTTACCGCAACAACTAGCGCAATTATAAACTTCATAGAAGCAAGTAAGACAAGGAGCGTGCGGAACGTTGCGAAGGAGCTTACTTTGACGTAAGTGACTGAGCAAACCCGTAAGCGCGACACCGTATTACGCAGCTTATATGAAGTTTTTGCGGACTTACAACTTGATTTTGATATCCACACCCGCGGGCAAATGCACGGTATCAAGCAGTTTCGCGTTGGGGGTGTATATGTCGATTATCCTCTTGTAGGTGCGCTGTTCGAACTGTTCGCGGCTGTCCTTATACTTGTGGGGGCAGCGAAGTATGGTAACTATCTCCCTCTCGGTGGGAAGGGGTATGGGGCCCGAAATCTTGGCGCCGCTCTTCTTCATAGTTTCAACAATCCTCGATGCCGCGAGGTCAACCAGTTCGTGGTCGTATGCCGCAAGTTTGATTCTGATTTTCTGTCCTGCCATTTTACATTCTCCTTTTTTATACTAACAATTTTTGCACCGCCGTGGGTGTTATGGAATTGCGTCAACTTATCCGTGCGTATCGCGGCTTTACAATAAAAAAAGCCGAAAATTCGGCGCAACAAAGAAAAAAGCCACGGTTAGTCGCCGGAGTCACGCCCCGACATTTGTCAGCGCAAATTATCTGTCCTGCCAGGCTTAAACGGCAGGTTTTGCAGTAACTTTACGCCTCAACCCATACGCACTTCCTGAATACGCTCGACTATTATATAGTCAGCGGAAAATTTTGTCAAGCGTTTGAAACAAAGTTTTTTTGGTAATTTTGCGCTTTTTTTGCCCGAAAAGCCGCCGTTTTGAGTAAAAATTTAGCAATTCCGCCGCTTTTGAAAATGCGCCGCGGCGGGCGCTGCGGCTGTGCACAATATATTGACAAAAAAGTGCAAAAATATTCAATATTTAGGCAAAATAAGTGCGGCGGCGGGCATTGACGCCCGCCGCCGCACTCAGTACAAATTTTTTACAGTTTGGGTATAATATTTTCTTATACCTGCTATTTTCTCAGCTTTTAACAAAATTTTGTTACTTTTTAACAGTTTTGCCGCCCGAGGGCGCTCCCGCCGCAAATTTTTTTATGTGAAATTTTTGTAAAACGGCGGGTCAGTCCACCGACTTCAAAGAGGCTGTCATATCTATGCCGAGAATTTTGGGGCTTAAAATGAGGTCGGTTATGCCCGTGAACAGAATGATTAGGGCAAAGCTGACTATGTAGGAATACCACTGCACGTCTGCAAGCGAACCGAATTCGAGGTAGCCGAACACCGCCCACAGAAGGAAACAGCCCAGGCCTACGCCAAAAAGCGCGCCCGCGCACGCCATCATCATAATCTCCCTGTATATGTAGCCCAGAATCTCGCCGCGGCGGTAGCCGAGCACGCCGAGGGTGGCGATTTCGCGCTGCCTTTCGCCTATGTTAAGGTTGGTGAGGTTATATATTACGAACACGCACAGAAGGAGCGCGAAGATTATTATTACCACGGAAATGGGGCGCAAAGAGTCCTGAAAGCCCGCGAACGAGCCGCCGCTTTCCGAGTCGGCGACGTTGAACAGGCCGAACCCCGCGAAGGCTATCGCCGTTGAGCCCGCCGCCGAGGGAACTTCGCCCTCTATTTCCAGCTCGTTGAGCGTTGTATCGAAGGAGGAATACATGTATATGCGCGTGTTGGCGTCGTCGTCCATATCGGCCACGGTCACCGCGTCGGTATCCGTGACGAAGGAGAGCGAGGCTATCTCATCGCGCTGCTCTTCGGTAAAGCCGAGGGCGGAATGCGACTTGATTATGAAGTCGGGCGCGCTACTTGCTTCAAGCTCGGCGTCGATGGAGTCGAGTATGGTGGGCGAAAGGGTGCCCAGCCCCGCGACGAACGCTATGCCCAGCGCCATTATCACCGTAAGAGATATCAGCTTTGCCGCATTTTTTGCAAAGCTGCGCCATATTACTTTAAAATAATTTTTCATTGAAAAATGCCTTGCAACGCCGCGCCGAAGAACTGTTTGCGATTGACAGCGCGGGTAAATTATTGTACTATGTTATTATAAATCGACAGGTGTCTAAAAGTCAAACGGCGCGCCCGCCGTTAAGTAGACAGTGCGGGCGCAAGTGTTCAAAACGGGTAAAAAAAATGGATGCTGAAAACACGGGCGCGCGCACCCGCCGCACGAGGACGCTGATTGAATTCAGCAGGCGCACCGAGGTGCCGCAGGAGAGGCTGAGCGAGCTGTTCGATTATATGCTGTACGGCTCGGTTGGAGTTATTTCGGGGTGGCTGAAAAACAAAGACGCCGACGACAGCGCCGAAAACATTGCGGCGAGGATAAGCAGGCTGAACGGAGCGGCAATAAAACTCGTTCTGACGGACTGACGCGGACGCCGCATTTTATCGGGTGCAAAGCAATCTGCACCGACGGGACGGCGCGGCGGAAAAAGGCGGCATAAAGCGGCGGCACAACGATGAAATTCAACGCATATTTGCGGCATATAAGCGGGGCAATTGCAATTGTCCCGCTTATATCATTGAATTATTCAACTTATTGCCAAACGGCAATTGCCCCGTATATATGGCTGAATTATCACAAAAAAGCCGCCGCGGCATTTCTTGCCGCGGCGGCTTTCAAAACAATTTCCAAATCAATTTTACACCATTATTATAAAGCGCCTTTCAGAAGCGAGCAAGACGCGGAGCGCGCGGAAGGCCTGAGGGAGCTTAACAAAGAATATGTTTGCAAGGCGGGGTCTCGGCTGCAATAAGGTAAACAACTTGCAGCCTCGGTCACCGCAAACGCC
>URMT01000075.1 GCA_900549005.1 uncultured Eubacteriales bacterium
CCCGCTCGAAATCCTCTATTGCGAAAAGCCCGGCCACAAGCACATTCCTGCACGTCAACCCTTGGAGATGCGAGCAGTACAAGGAGCGCGAGGAAAACCTGACGGAGTTTACTTTGGCGTAAATGACGGAAGGTTACCGCAGCGCGACACAGTAATGCGAAGCATACCCGTCCCATAGCGGGTTCAGAGATACAAGCAGAACGAGGAGCGTGCGGAACGCTGTGAAGGAGCACTATTAAGTCTACCACAGCACTCGCCAAAAAGATTTTGCAAAAAAGATTTTTGGCGAAGAGGAGGCGCCGCCTCAACAGTCACGGCAAACACGCATAGCGCGATTGCCTGCAAAAAAACGGCGTGCGCCGACGAGTAAGTGACTGAGCAGAACCGTAAACGCGACAATGTTATGCGACGTATATATGAACCCGAACGGCGCTAATAGAATGTTGAACCCTATAACAGAAGAAGGGCGGAACTTCTACCAGCTCCGCCCTTCGACCATCTTTAATTCAAATTATTCCGCGGTTATAGCACCGGTGGGGCAGCCATCTTCGCAAGCGCCGCAGTCGATGCAAACGTCGGGGTCAACGACGTACTTGCTGTCGCCTTCGGAAATAGCGGAAACGGGGCAAACTGCCGCGCACGCACCGCACATTACGCATTCATCGGAAATAACGTGTGCCATATCAAACCTCCATATAAAATAATACGCTTTCAGTAAAATTATTATATCACACGCATTTTGATAAGTAAAGGGGAAAATACAATTTTTTTACCCCTTTCAGGTGCTTTTTTGTGTAATTTTTTTCAAATTTTATAAATTTCAGGCAATAAAATTCCCCTTGAATTTATAGGAATTTTTGTTTTTTTATCTCAGTCGAGAAGTTTTTTAACCTCTTCGTCCACAGGCTCGTCCGCCTCTTTCTGTCCGCGGCGCTTGAAGCGGAGCTGCTCCACGGGGAAGTCCTTATATGCCGCGCCGTCGCCCTTGTCTATGCGCACCTTGGCCTCCATTTTGAGCATATTGACGTTGACCACCGTGCCCTCGCCGTCGGGAGTGCTTACCTCGCCGCCCACCTTGGGCATCTTTTTGCAGGCGTCGGCATAATAGTCGTTTTCGTAGGCAAGGCAGCACATCAGCCTGCCGCAAAGGCCCGAAATTTTGCCGGGATTGAGCGAAAGACCCTGATTTTTGGCCATTTTGATGGACACCTTTTTGAAATCGGGCATACAGCTTGCACAGCAGCATTCCCTGCCGCACGGGCCAAGCCCGCCGAGCATCTTGGCCTCGTCGCGCACGCCTATCTGGCGCAGTTCTATCCTTATTCTGAACACCGAGGAAAGGTCTTTTACAAGCTCGCGGAAGTCCACCCTGCCCTCTGCGGTGAAGTAAAAGATTACCTTTGACCCGTCGAACGTGAATTCGCAGTCGACCAGCTTCATATCCAGCCCGCGCGCGGCAATCTTTTCGGCTGCGGTCTTCATTGCGGGGCCGCGCTTTTCCTCGTTTGCCCGAACGGTCTCTTCGTCCTTTTTGGTAGCCGCGCGGAGCACGGGCTTCAAGGGCGCCACAAGCTCCTCTTCGGGCACCTCCCTCTCGGGCAGGCAAACGGTGGCGTACTCCATTCCGCGCGCCGTCTCTACGATTACGCCCTGCCCTTCTTCATATGAACCATCGCCGGGAGCGAAGTAATATACCTTGCCGCCGCCTTTGAATTTTACTCCGATAATTTTAGCCATTTATTATTCTCCTCTATCATTTTAAGCATAGCGCCGAACAAAAGCGCCGAAAAGTATGCGTTGAATTTTAAATCGCGCTGGGCCTCGCCGAAGGCTTCCGCACCCTTTAAAAGGGCGGCCTCCGTCCAGATTTTTTCCAGCGCGCCCTTGCCGCTATCCGCTGTATGCACCCTTGACAGCGCCTTTGCGCGCGCCGCTTCCAGGCACAGCCGCTGGGCGTGGGAAACTATCTCCCTCTTATACTTGCTGTCGCCGTATTTTAGCGCGGCAAGCCCCGCCGCCGAAAGCGTAGAGGCAGATAAAATTTCCGTAGCCGCGTCGTTTACCTCGGTAAACTCGCCGCCCGCAAGCGCCTCGGCAACGCTTAAAACGCCGCCGCAGCTCTCCGCCGCACGGCGGTTTAAAGCCGCGCCCGCATTTTTGCGCTCCAACGCGCCGAAAATCATATCGGCGGTGAAGGGCGGAACTTCAAGAAGGCGCACGCGCGAGAGTATGGTGGGCAGAACGGGCGAAAGCGAGGTTGCGCCCAAAATGAAGCCCACGCCCTCGGGCGGCTCTTCTATCACCTTTAAAAGTTTGTTCTGAACGACTGCCGAACATTCGTCGAACGAACTTATCAGATACAGCTTTCTGTCGCCGTAGGCGGGGCGCATTGCGCAGTCCTCTATCAGCGCGACGGCTGCCTCGGCGTTGAATTTTTTGCCCTGTTCGGGGTAAATTTTGCAGTCGGGGAAGGCCTCGCGCAATATCTGCCCGCCCGCTTTATCCTCCGCCGAAACGGAGAAATAGCGCAGGGCGAAAATTTTGAGCGCGTCGCGCAGGTAGGCCGAATCTTCGAATGAGAGCATATAGGCGTGCGCCAGTCTGCCCGCCTCGGCCTCGCGGCAGAAAATTTTATAAGCAGAGCTGTTTTTAATTAAAATTTCCATTTCCGCCCCCTGCAAAAAATCAATAAAAACACGTTGAATCGGGCATATGTGCGGGGCAATCAGATAATTTTTGCCGCCTTCAATATGCCGTAAATTCTTTCGGCCGTGTCGAACTTGCTGCCGCCGCACTCTACCTTTACTATCCTTTCGGGATACTCATTGGCGAGCGCGAGATAGCCTTCGTACACCTTGCGGTGGAAGGAAAGCCCGAGCTGTTCCATTCTATCGCCCTCGTCGGCCCCGTGCTTGCGCGCAAAGGCGGCGTCGGGCGAGATGTTTAAAAACAGCGTCATATCCGGCCTGAAATCTTTGATTGCAAAGGAGTTAATCTCCTTTATGAACTCCGCCCCCAGCCCCCTGGCGTAGCCCTGGTAGGCGAGGGAGGAATCTACGTACCTGTCGCACAGCACCAAAAGGCCCTTATCCAGCGCGGGCTTTACCTTTTCGGCAAGGTGCTGGGCGCGCGCGGCGGCGTATAAAAGCGCCTCGCACTGGTCGCACATTGCGGTGTTTTTGCCGTTTAAAATTATAGAGCGTATCTGTTCGGCTATGTCGCTGCCGCCCGGTTCGCGCGTTACTATGTGCGAAATACCCTCTTTTTTAAGCCGCTCTGAAAGCAGCCTTATCTGCGTGCTCTTGCCCGAGCCTTCGCAGCCTTCAAAAGTTATGAATCTGCCCTTCATTTTTCTTTACCACTTTAATTTTTCCGTTGGTGAGCCCGAATGTGTGGGGCGCGCTCTTCAACAGTTTTGCCGCCTCTTCGGTGATTATTTCGCCTGCCGCAATCACGGGCATACAGGGGGGCATAAGCCCCGCGTTGCAGGCGCTCATTCTGCCTGCGGCCTCTTCGGGCGCAACGTATTCGGCAGGCTGGCGCAGGGCGTATAAAAAGCTGTATGTGCGCGCGGGGACGGGAAGTTTTTTGCGGGGTACGTAGCTGCCGCGCATACCGCGCTGTTTGAGCGCGCGGCCTATCGCCGCCGAAAGCGCCTTGAAGTGCGCCGCGCCCGTAGCCGCCGAGAGATAGAACACGAGGTATCTGCCGTCGGCAAATTCGGCATATATGCCGTCCTTTTCCAGCCTTGCGGCGAGTTTGCGCGAATCACACGCGAGGGGCGCGCAGTCCAGGCACAGTTTGGTCCAGTCGCCCGAGGGATAGAATTTAAGCTGGGGGTTGCGCTCTTTGAAGTCGCCAAGCGCCGCCTTTGCCCTTTCGATGTCCCGCGTGTGCGAGGCGAGGTATTTATAGCCGAACTCCACCGAAGCCATTACGGGATAGGAGGGCGAAGTGGTGCGGAATACCGACAGACCCTCCCTTATCCCCTCTTCGAGCGAGAGGTTGTTTACAAACAGCGCCGCGCCCTGCGTGAGCGTGGGCAGCGACTTGTGCGCTCCGTCCGCCCAGGCGTCGGCATACACGCCGGCATAGCCCGCCCTGCCGCTTTCAAAGGCGAGGTGGGCGCCGTGGGCGCCGTCAACCAGAAGCACCTTCCCGCGGGAGTGGAGCGCCTCGGCATACTTTTCGAGCGGGGCGATATTGCCGTAATAATCGGGCGAGGTGGCAATCATACCTATTATATCGTCGTCGCCCGCTACAAGCTGCGCAATTTCGGCGGCGTCGGGCGGCTGTACGATGCCGTCGCGCTCTTCGCCCTGCACTATTACGGGCTCTAACTTGAAGAGACGGCAGGCATTCCACACGCTCTTGTGGCTGCCCCTGGGGACGATTATTTTACCGCCCCTGTCCTTTATTGCCCAGAACATAGAGAGAATCGAGCTGGTAGAGCCGTCGGTTGTGATGAACGCGCGCTTGGCGCCCGCAATCATTGCGATATCAGACTGCGCCTCGGCTATCGGGCCGGAGGGGCTGCCCAGCTCGTCCGTATAGGAAAGTTCGGTTACGTCGTCGCCGCACACCGAAAACAGCGCAGAGAGTGCGCCGCCGCCCTTGTGGCCTGGTGTATGAAAGCTGACGTGTCCGCGCTTTCCGCTTTTTATACTGTCGTAAATGCGATATTCACTCATAGTAAAAATTTCAGTTTTGTGTTTTTTGCGGCAGACTCCGCATTGCGCAAAAATCGGCCGAACGCAAAAAATGGCCGACAGCGTTGCGCCGTCAGCCATTTGTATCCCTAAATTATGAATAATTTAAAAATTTGCGGCGCAAGTTTTTTCTCTTCGCTTTCTGTTCGTTAATCCCTTTATAAATTTATCCGCGCAAGGTGCTGAGATTTCTCGACTTCGGCTAACGCCTCCGCTCGAAATGACAATTATTATTAAAAAATAATTAACGGGCGCAAGGCGAACGCCCTACACCACCCGCTAATCAACCCTTGGAGATGCGAGCTTTTCTCTACCCTACCTTTATTTCCTCCCCTAAGCAAGGGGAGGCTTGCCACTACAACACGCCCAACGCGGGTTCAGAGAAGCAAGCAAGACAAGGCGAACGCCCTACCACATTCCTGCCAATCAACCCTTGAAGATGCGAGCAGTACAAGGAGCGTGCGGAACGCTGCGAAGGAGCTTACTTAGAGGTAAGTGACTGAGCAGAACCGTAAGCGCGACACAGTAATGCGACGCATATACAAGGGAAAACGGTGCAATCAGAATGTTGTTATTTCTTCGGTTTCATCGTAGGGAACAGTATTACATCCCTGATTGTGGGGCTGTCGGTGAGGAACATTACAAGCCTGTCTACGCCCATACCGAGGCCGCCCGTGGGGGGAAGGCCGTATTCGAGCGCGGCGATAAAGTCCTCGTCTACCTGCGCGTTGCAGCCGGGCTCCTGCGCCCTCTTCTCCTTTACCTGCTTTACAAACCTCTCCTTCTGGTCGATGGGGTCGTTGAGCTCAGAGAAGGCGTTGCCGAACTCCTTGGAGCAGATGAAGTATTCAAACCTTTCGGTAAAGGCGGGGTTGGAGGGCTTGCGCTTTGCAAGCGGCGAGTTTTCTACGGGGTAGTCGTAGATTATGGTGGGCTGAACGAGCTTGTCTTCGACGAACGCTTCGAACAGCGCAATCAGAACGTGGCCTTTGGTGGCGCGTTCGCCCTCTTCCACCTCCACGCCGAGCTTCTTCGCAACCTCGCGCGCGGCGGCGTCGTCTGCCCATTCGTCGTAGTCTGCACCGCAGTATTTTTTAACGGCTTCCTTCATAGTATGCCGCGCCCAGGGCGCGCCCATATCTATTTTGGTACCCTGGTAAGTTATCTTTGTTGTGCCGCACACGTTCTGCGTTATGGTGCGGTACATATCTTCGATGAGGTCCATCATTCCCTTGTAGTCGGTGTATGCCTGATACATCTCCACAGAGGTGAACTCGGGGTTATGGAAGGCGTCCATACCCTCGTTGCGGAAAATTCTGCCCACCTCGTACACGCGTTCCAGACCGCCTACGATAAGCCTCTTCAAATAGAGTTCGGTCTCTATTCTGAGGTACATATCGATATCGAGGCTGTTGTGGTGCGTTTTGAAGGGGCGCGCGGCGGCGCCTATTTCAAGCGTGGTAAGAACGGGCGTATCCACTTCGAGATAGCCGAGGTTATCGAGGTAGCGCCTGATTTCGCGTATTATCTGCGAGCGCTTTACGAAGGTCGAGCGCACTTCGGGATTGACTATTAAATCGAGGTCGCGCTGGCGGTATTTGAGGTCGATGTTGGTGAGGCCGTGCTGTTTTTCGGGCAGGGGGCGGAGAGATTTCGAGAGCATCTCTATATGAGTGCAGTGCACGGAAATTTCGCCCGTCTGCGTCTTGAACACAAAGCCCTTTATGCCTACGATATCGCCTATGTCGTAGTCTTTTTTATACGACATATAGTCCTCTTCGCCGACGTCGTCCCTCTTTACGTAAATCTGGATAAGACCGTCGCGGTCAGAGATATGCGAAAAGGAGGCCTTGCCCATTATGCGGCGCGACATAAGCCTGCCCGCAATCGAGACCTCTTTGCCTTCGAGAGAAGAGAAGTTGTTCTTGATGTAGGCGGAGTCGGCGGTGACGTCGTACTTCACCTTTTCGTAGGGGTTCCTGCCCTCGGATGCGAGCTTGGCAAGTTTTTCCCTTCTGATTCTCGCCTGTTCGGCGAGCCTTTCCTGCTCCTCCTCTTCGGTGAGGGGAGCGCCAATATTTTCGTCCATATATCCTCTGTTTAATCGGCCCCGGGACCGTAATCTGAGTGATGAGCGGGCTTTGCCCGCGTGATAAGTGATGATTGCGCCTGTTGGCGCAAGTGATAAGTTGCGCGGCGCGCAACGTTGCGGTTTACGCCGCGTTATGACACCGTTGTCATTTCGAGCGTATACCCCTGTCATTTCGAGCGTAGTCGAGAAATCTCTGAATTTTTTTGAGATTTCTCCACTTCACTCACTTCGTTCGTTTCGGTCGAAATGACGGTATACTAAAAGTCCAACACGGGTTCAGAGAAGCAAGCAAGACAAGGCGAACGCGGATTTGACCGCAGGGAGCGTACATAGAAGTACGTGACCAAGGCAAAACGCAAGTTCAACACAGTATTGCGCTGCTTATATGAAGCCGCGCGCCGCCCACAGAATGTTGACCCTTTACGCTATTGCAACTATCTTTAACTTATACGACGACCCGTCGGGGCAGCTCACCGTAACCACGTCGCCCGCCTTGTGGCGCATAAGCGCCGAACCTACGGGAGATTCGCTGGAAATACGGTTCTCCATTACGTCTACGTCGGTCACGGAAGTGACGGTGTAAGTTTCTCTGTCGCCGAACTCCTCGTCCTCGACGGTGACTTTGCTGTTTAAGTGAACGTAAGAATTGTCGGTCACCTCGGCGATGATTACGGCGTTCTTTATCTGGTATTCGAGTTCTGCAATCTTGCCCTCGTTGGAGCGCTGTTCCTCCCTCGCCGCGTCGTATTCGGCGTTCTCCGAAAGGTCGCCGTGGCTGCGCGCCTCGGCTATGCGCTCGATAATTTCGGGGCGCTTTTCCTTTACGAGGTAATCGAGTTCCTTCTTCAAATCCTCGTAATTCTTTTGCGTCATTTCAAAATACTGGTCTGCCATAAAAAAATTATCCTCCCTCACAAAATTTTCGCCCTGGCCGAGTGCGAAAATTTTCGTGATTTATAGCGGCTCTGCCGCTCTTGCCGCGATTTTCAGCGCCCTCTTTTTATATAATCGCGGCAATTCACACCGGTGTGCTCGCTCCCGCGACATATTGAGTCCTGCTGCGGCGGGAAACCCGCCTTGCGACATTTTTATTTATTTTACTCACGAAAAATCTTTTTCCGTGAATTTATATTGTCGTAACGCGCCTTTCTCAAACGGTGCAAGGTATACACCGTTTTCGGGCACCGTTCGCGCTTTTCG
>URMT01000076.1 GCA_900549005.1 uncultured Eubacteriales bacterium
CCTGCGCCGATTTCGGCGCAGGGCTGGCTTTTTACAATAAAATAATTGCGGCAGACACAATTTTGTGTCTGCCGCAATTTCAGTTTCAAATTTGCGTTACCTTGCAAAAATTATTTTGCGGGGGCACTTTTCAACGCACGTCATACAGCCCGTGCACTTGGTGTAATCGATTACGGGCAGATTGTCTACCATCGTAATCGCGCCGTGAGGGCAGTTCTTTGCGCAGATTCCGCAACCTATGCAGCCGACTTTGCACTGTGCGCGCACTTCTTTGCCGGGGCAGTGCGAAGAGCAGGCAACGTATACTTTCGCCTTTACGGGTATGCGCTCTATTATGTGTTTGGGGCAGGCAACTATGCACGCCCCGCACGAGGTACACCTTTCGGGTATCACTTCTGCCAGCCCGCCCTGCACCTTGATTGCGTGTTCGGGGCAGGCGGCGGCGCAGTCGCCGCAGCCGAGGCAGGCGGTTTTGCACATCTTGTTGCCGCCCAAAAGCGTGTTGCACGCCGCGCAGGTGGGGTTGCCGGCATACTCGAACGCGTCGTGCGCGTTTTCGTTGCCGCCGTGGCACTTTACAATCGCCACGGAAGGTTCTTCCTCCGCAACGGTTATGCCCAAAAGTTCGGCAATTTCCGCCTTCTTTTCGGGCGAGGTCACGTGGCAGGCAGAAAGGTCTGCCTTGCCGCACGCAAGCTGCTGGGCAAATCCGCTGCAACCCGAACAGCCGCAGCCGCCGCAGTTTGCTCCCGCCAGATTTTCAAGTATTTTTGTAACTTTTTCGTCTACGTCAACTTTGAATACCTTGCCGATTACAAGTATTGCGATTACTAAAACCAGGGCAATTCCCGCAAGTATGCCCGCCACAATGCCAACCGTCTTCCAGGTTTCGGCGTCTACGGTACCTAATGTAACAAGTAAATTCATAGCGCCCTCCTCAAATGGTAATGTAGCTGAACACGGTGAACGCCATACAGATTATGCTCGCCGTAATCATTGCAATGGGGAAGCCTTTGAGCGCCTTGGGCATATTGCCGTAGCAGTCAATCTTTTCGCGCAGTCCGCTCATTATAATCATTACAAGCGTAAAGCCAAGTCCCGCAAACACGGCGTAAAGTATTGCCCAGCCTGTGTTCATAGTAACGCCCGCGCCAAGGATGCTGCTCATATCGCCGATAACCATTTCGCACACGCCAAGCACGGCGCAGTTGGTGGTGATAAGGGGCAGGTATATGCCCATCGCCTTGTAAAGAGGGGGCGAAACCTTTTTTATAACCTGTTCAATCATCTGCACTAATGCTGCAATGATGAATATGAAGAAGATTATTTCCAAAAAGTCAATGCCCAGCGGCACCATTACATACTCGTAGAGGGGGTAGGTTACCGCGGTTGCAATCGCCATAACAAGCGTAACCGCAACGCCCATTCCTACCGCCGACGAAGTCTTTTTAGAAACGCCCAAAAAGGGGCATATGCCGTACGTTCTTACCGTAATAAAGTTTTCGGTAAGCACCGCCGCAAGTACTATCGCAATAAAAGTACCCATTTATGCCACCTCCTGTACAAGAGATTCGTGGGTGAGGGGCCTGTTTTTCCTCTCCCTGCGGAAGCGCTCTACGCTGTCCATAATGTATACGAATACCGCAATGCAGATGCCGTATATAAGGAACTTGCCTGCCGACTGCGAGAACGCGCCGATGGTGAAGTCCATAATCTTGGCGCCGAATATCGAGCCCGAGCCGAGGAATTCGCATATAATGCCCATTATTGTGAGCGCCGCCGTGAAGCCGAGGCCTGTTGCAACGCCGTCGAGAGCCGATTCAACCACGGTGTGCTTGTTGGCGAATGCCTCTGCCCTGCCGAGTATTATGCAGTTTACGACTATGAGTGCAAGGAAGCCGCCCAGGCTGTCGTAAAGGTCGGGTATAAATTTTTCAAGCACCATACGTGCGAGCGTAACCAGCGTGGCTATAATAACTATATACGCGGGTATGCGCACTTCATTGGGAATAACCTTGCGCAGAGCCGAGATGAGCATATTGCTCAGCGTAAGGATAACAACAACGGTGAGCCCCATTCCCGCCGCACTCGAAGCGGACGAAATCAGTCCGAGAGTGGGGCAGGTGCCCAGAACGAGCATAAAGGTGGGGTTCTGGAAAATAAGCCCGTCAAGGGTTATCTTTGCATACTTATTCATACCTCAGCACCTCCGGCGGTAATAAGCAAATCATAGTTTTCTGCGGCAAATACAGCGGCATACACATAGTAGAAGTTGGTGTATGTTGCACCTGTGTGCAGCGAACTGTCCGAAGTTTCGGGGGTAAAGCTGCCTTCCTCGTCGGCGGTGCCGAGCAGACTGATAAGGTCGGAGGCCTTTTTGTTGAGGAATCTTTCGCCGTTTAAAATGTCGGGAAGGGTGTCCTCTTTCCAGCTGCCGTCGGTTGTACCGTCAGAAGTTACTGTGTAAGCAGTAATAACGCCCTCGCTGTTGACCGTGATATCGATTGTTGAAGGGTGCGTTACAATGTTCGTTGTAGTTACGTGGAAAGTAACGCTTGCGCCGTCATCTGCTACCGTCCAGGTGGTATTTTCTACATCGATGTATTCGGTGTAGTCAAATACAGGGGGAAGCACTTCGATAAGTTTCGCATATGTCTGATAGTTGCTTGCGGCAAATACAGCGGCATACACATAGTAGAAGTTGGTGTATGTTGCACCGGTATGCAGCGTTTCGTCCGAAGTTTCGGGGGTAAAGCCGCCATCTTCGTCAGCGGAGCCAAGCAGACTGATAAGGTCGGAGGCCTTTTTGTTGAGGAATCTTTCGCCGTTTAAAATGTCGGGAAGGGTGTCCTCTTTCCAACTGCCGTCGGTAGTGCCGTCAGAAGTTACGGTGTATGCAGTAATAACGCCCTCACTGTTAACCGTGATATCGATGGTCGAGGCGTGTGTTACAATGTTCGTTGTAGTTACGTGATATACAACGTCTGTACCGCTCATTTCAACCGTAGTGTTATCCATGTCGATATACTGCGTGTATTGCAGCGAGCTTTCAAGTGCGGCAATATATGCATTTTCGTAGTTGCTTGCGGCGAAAACAGCGGCATACACATAGTAGAAGTTGGTGTACGTTGCACCAGTATGCAGTGTATCGTCCGAAGTTTCGGGGGCAAAGCCGCCATCCTCGTCGGCGGTGCCGAGCAGACTGATAAGGTCGGAGGCCTTTTTGTTGAGGAATCTTTCGCCGCTTAAAATGTCGGGAATGGTGTCCTCTTTCCAGCTACCGTCTGTCGTGCCGTCAGAAGTTACGGTGTATGCAGTAATAACGTCCTCGCTGTTGACTGTGATATCGATTGTGGAGGCGTGCGTTACAATGTTCGTTGTAGTTACGTGGAATATAACGCTGGTGCCATCCTCGGCAAGTTCAAATGTGGTAGCCTCGCCATTGATATATTCGGTGTAGCTGAATCCTTCGAGAGGGCTGGGTTCAATAACTTCGCCGGCAATCTGCGACCTTGCAAACAGAAGCGCAGCGTTTACCGCATTTACGATGGCGGTGGTAGAACCCGTCGCGCCGCCCGTAAGGCCGTTGTCTTGCCAGTCGCTCACGTCAAACGTTTCGCCGTCGGTGTAGCTGTCGCCGAAATGCTCGAAAGCGGAATCGGGTACGTTAGCTATCCACGACTGGTTTGTATTTTCAGAAACAACTACATTGCCTATGCCGCTAACTGAGCCGTCGGTCATCTCGATAACTACCCAGCAGGTTACCGTGCCGCCCGAAAAGCCGCCCGTGCCCGTCGCGTTTATAAGGTAGTTACTAATGTGGTCGTCGTCGGAAACAACTTCATAAACATTGTTAATGCTGCCGCTTCCTTCGAATTCCGTAGTTTCGTATTCGGTAAGTGCGTGCTCCTTCGTCTCAACGCTCTCGCCGTAAATCTGGCTCAGAACGCGGTCGAGGCGTTCCTGGTCGGTAACTTCGAACAAGCTGTTGCAGATTGTTAAAAGTATGCCGCACACAAGCACTATCGCAAGCAGCACCGCAATGCACTTGAACGAAGTGCTCTTAAAAAATTCCTTTATCTTGAAGGGCTTCTTTTCTTTCTGTCCGTTTTCAGCACTCATTTTGCCTCGCCCTCCTTATTTTTCTTTTCTTTCCTGTAACCAAAGGGTCTGCGCCTGATATACCTGTCGATGAGGGGTACAATCAGGTTCATAAGTATAATCACGAACGAGCATACTTCCAGCCCCGTCAGATGGCGGAGCGCCGCCGTAAGGAAGCCGCCCACCGCGTAATAGACAATCTGTCCGTATACGCCCTTGGGGCTGGTAACGTAGTCGGTCATCATAAATATGCCGCCGAACATTATGCCGCCCGAAAGGATAGAGGGAAGGAAGAACGCAAAGTCGAATCCGTTGAAAATTACGGTAAACAGTCCTGCAACCGCTAAGTATAAAACGGGCTGCCACCACTTTATAACGCGCCTTACTACAAGGTAAACGTAACCTACTATAAGCGCAAGTTTGCACGTCTCGCCTATGCAGCCTGCAAGTCCCGTTCCAAGGAAGAGGTCTACAAGCGACATTGCTCCGACGTCGGGTTTGTCTGCAAGCAGATAGCCCGAAAGATAGGTTGCGCCCGTCGAAAGCGTGTCGCCGTCAATCGCCGCAAAGTGCGCGGCGGTGTAGGTGGTGAGCGCAAAGGATATGAACATAAATACTCTGCCCACGGCCGCGGGGTTGGCAATGTTCCTGCCCGTGCCGCCGAATACCATCTTTACTATGATTATGGCAAACGCCGCGCCTATCGCCGCTTCGTACCAGTTGGCGGTGGGGGGGAGTATGAGCGCGAGTATAAGGCCCGTCACTACCGAGGTGAAATCAAACTGCTTTACCCAGCTTATGCACACCCCGCGCGACTTTGCAAACGCCTTTGCCCTGAGCTCTGCATACTTTTCTTTGCGTGCCGCTGCAAGTTCTTCAACGGGCTGACCCGCCTTTTTAAGCTCTTTAATCTTTTTCGAAAGTTCCTTAGTCTCCGCGTCGGCAAACCTTACGTTGAAGCCGCCCTTTGCGATGAAGTAATAAACGAACTCCGCAATCACGGCAAACGCCACGCAGGTAATTTCAAGTATGAACGCGTCCAAAAGGAAGTAAACTATTCCGCATATTGCCGCAGGCGCCAGCGCAATCAGCACGTCGAGCATTATCCTGCGCGTCGTGCGCGAAGATTTGACGTGGGGAGGGGTGGAAATTACTATGCTGTTATCCATTTATTTGCCTCCTTTATTCTGCTGCGCGCGCACGGCAGCTTTGGTCTTTCTTATCGCCTGAATAAGCGGGCGCTTTGCGGGGCATACGTATTCGCATACGCCGCATTCTATGCAATACATAGTGCCGCCCAGCTTCACCGCGCTGTCGATGTCGCCCGCGCTCGAATAGAACGCCGTATTCATCGGCATCAGGTGCATAGGGCAGTGGTCTGCGCACAGGCCGCAGTTCAGGCAGGGGGTAGGTTCCTCCGCCGCAGCCTCTTTTTCAGATAACAGAAGTATGCCCGAGGTCGTCTTTTTTACGAACAGGTCATAACTCTTTATGGCAACGCCCGTCATCGGCCCGCCGAGCACGACTTTTTTGGGCGCGCTCTTTTCGCCGCCGCACTGTTCAACGATATACGCTATGGAAGTGCCTACGGGCACCTTTACGTTTGCGGGGCGGGTTATCGACTCGCCCGAAACGGTGAGTATAGAGTCAACGTCGGGCTTGCCCTGTTCGATTGCTTCGCATACCGAAAGGCAGGTGGCAACGTTGTTCACAACCACGCCCACGTCGGCGGGGAGCTGTCCGTAGCCCACTTTTCTGCCCGTTGCGCTGTAAATCAGCTGTTTTTCGCCGCCCATCGGGTAAATCTTTCTGAGGGCGACTACCTGAATGTCGTCGAACTTTTCAAACGCCGCTATGCAGTCGGGCTTGTTCTTTTCGATGCCTATCATAATCTTGCTCACGCCCAGCGCCTTGGCAATATACCTCGCGCCGCGCGCAACTTCTTCGGTGAACTCTATCATCACCCTGTGGTCGCAGGTGAGGTAGGGCTCGCATTCCGAACCGTTGATTATGAACGTATCCACGGGCGTGCGGGGTTTCAGCTTGACCGCAGTGGGGAAGCCCGCGCCTCCCAGACCCACTATGCCCGCTTCTCTGACTCTCTCTACAATTTGTTCGGGAGAGGGGTCGGAAAGAGGGGGCAGGTACTGTGTCTTTCCCGAACCGTCGCCTTTGATGACGATAAACGTATCCTGCCTGCCGCATTCGTTGTCGAGCGCTTTTATCTCGGTTATGGTGCCGCTGATGCTTGCGAACACGTCAGAAGATATCGCGCCGTCCGCTTTTGCTATAAGCTGGCCCTTTGCAACCGTGTCGCCTACGCTCACGCAAGCTATCGCGGGCTTGCCCAGCGACTGCAAAAGCGCAATCGTCACTTCCTGCGGTTCGGGTAGCTCTTCAATCGGTGCGTCTTTTGCAAGCGACTTTCTGTCGGGCACGTGGGCGCCGCCGAAAAAGAATCTGCCTTTTACAGCTTTCAAAATTGACCTCCTGTTTGACTTAACGGAATTTGTTTCCCGTCAAAAATTTTTAACTTACGTTTAGTGTCCCTTCGGCAAATGCCGCAGGGTATATAATAATTTGCCGCAAAAGGGCATAGCGCCCTCACGCGATAAATTTATTATCTGTAACAGAAATCGCCGCCATTCCGCCGCGCTTTTCTGCGGCATACGCGCACGCGCACGCGCGCACATAAAAATAAATCAGCAAATCATTCTGCCGCGCCGTCGGAAGAAGAGCGGTCAGAGTTTTCTCTGCCGTTTTCCCCGTCGCCCTGAGCGTTTGTCCGTTCTTCGCCCGTTTTAATTGCGGCGGAGGCGGCCTGCGCGGGTGCGGCCTGTTTTTTGCCGATTGGCCCGAACGCGGCGCGCGCAAACACGCTTTCGGGAATCTTCTTGAATATTATGCTCACCACCGCGCCCACAATCGCGCCCGAAAGTATGCCGATGAGCGCAAGGTAGGGTAGATAGAGGTATATTCCAGGTGTATTGGATATCAATACAAATACGGTAGTCTGCACTATGTTGTGCACGACCGCCGCGGCGATGGATACCGCCATAACCGAAATGCGCGGATAAACCAGATACATCAGCGCTGCCGATACGGCAAGCGAAACCATTCCGCCCGTAAAGCTGTACATTATCATAGAGATGTTGCCTGCAAAAAGCGAACCCAATATGGTGCGCACGGCAACGACTATAAAGCCCTCCATCGGCCCGTACAGTATGAGCGCCGAAAGCGAAAATATGTTGGCAAGCCCCATCTTCGCCCCGGGGACGAGGGGAGGGAACTGATTTTCTATTATGAACACTATCAGCCCTAACGCCGTGAACAGCGCGAGCACTGCAATTTTTTTTGCAGGGAAACCGCTTGCTTTCATACGCAAATATTATAAAGCATTTTGCGCCAATAGTAAAATTATATCGTGCCTTTTTTACCGATAAATTATTAAAATTTTTTATATAATTTTCATTTTTTATTCATCCTGCCAAAACATATCGCAAATAATTAACGGCGTTTAATTTTTGGCGGCTCGCGGCGAGGGCGTTTAGCAGGAGGTGGAGGGCAAATTTATAATTATTATTAAAGATTATTTATATCGTAATTTCTGGCGGAACCAACGAAGTCAGCCGCCTTTTTGTCATTTCGACCAAGGGCGCAGCCCGCGTGGAGAAATCTCAAAACGTTTTAGTAAGATTTCTCCGTGCGCTCGCTTTGCTCGCTTAGTCGAAATGACGGGGGGGGATAACGTTGATTGGCACGGA
>URMT01000077.1 GCA_900549005.1 uncultured Eubacteriales bacterium
TCCTTGTCTTCGGCATGTTCATAATCGTATTGGGCAACGGTGGTGTAGGTGCAACTTTTCTGCCGCGCGGCAAAAAGAAACTACCGCAAAACGGGGCGGCAACGCCCCGCGGTTCACGGACGGGGCAATCAATAGTTGGTGGGTTTGAGCTGGAAGTATGCCTTGGGATGAGCGCATACGGGGCAGACTTCGGGCGCTTCCTTGCCGATTACTATTGCTCCGCAGTTGGTGCACTGCCACATCTGAACGTCGTCGCGCACGAATACCTTGCCGCCTTCAACGTTGGCAAGCAGTTTTTTATACCTCTCCTCGTGCTCCTTTTCAACTTCGGCCACGCGCTCGAACATAGTTGCGATGGAATCGAAGCCCTCTTCCCTTGCCACGCGCGCAAATTCGGGATACATCTCCGTCCACTCGTAATTCTCGCCGCCCGCGGCAGAAACAAGGTTGGCTTTTGTGTCGCCTATGCCTTCAAGCAGTTTGAACCACATCTTTGCGTGTTCCTTTTCGTTTGCGGCGGTCTCTTCAAAAATGGCGGCTATCTGGTTATAGCCCTCTTTTTTAGCCACAGACGCAAAGTAAGTGTATTTGTTGCGCGCCTCGCTCTCGCCCGAAAATGCCGCGCGAAGATTCTGTTCGGTCTTTGTGCCCTTCAAACTTTTCATTTTTAAACCTCCGTTTGAATTTTAATATTTTTTTACGGCAGATTATGCAATTCGTTGCGGGATATTGCCGCACGAATTTATATTATCCCCCGTTCTCTCATAAATTTTTGAAATTCAGTTTTTATATTTGTCCGCACCCACCGCGGCGCAGTCGGGGCAGCAGCTTAAAAAGTCAACTTCCGCCGAATATACCCTGAACCCGTCCGCCTCGGACACGCCGAAAACAGGTTCAAGCTCGGGCAGCATAACGTCGCGTATTCTTCCGCAGTACGCGCACCTTAAATGCGCGTGCGGCGCGAGCGTGGCGTCGTACCTGTCGTCAGAGCCGCGTATGTGCAGGCGGCGCACCTCTCCGTTTTCGGAATACTGCGAAAGCACCCTGAACACCGTGGCCTTGCTTATGCGCGGATTTTCGGCGCGGACAAGTTCGTAAAGCTCGGTCGCCGTGGGGTGGTCGGCCATCTCCAAGGCGCCCATAATTATCCGCTTCTGCGCGGTATTTCTCTGTTTTTTCATAAGTTTTCCACAGCGGCGCCCGCCATTTTTTGTTCTTTGCGTGTGAGTGATTCATAGGCGCCGTACAAAAATTTAATAGTATTGATTATCAGTATTTTAACACAGCGGCAGGCGCTTGTCAAGACTTTTGCCCAAAATTGAGGCGCAGCTTTTTTAACGGGCGCAAAAGGCGTTGCAAAACGGCGGCAAATACACTACAATATTTAATATATTGCCGCAAGGCGCAAAAATTAAGGCGCCGCAAAGCGGCGTAATTTTACACAAAGAGGACAGGCTTATGTTCAATATAGTACTTGTCGAACCCGAAATACCGCAGAATACGGGCAACATAGCGCGCACGTGCGCGGCGACGGGGTGCGACCTTCACCTTATAAAGCCGCTCGGCTTTGAAATTTCGGATAAATATTTAAAGCGCGCGGGGCTCGATTACTGGCACCTGGTGCACGTATGCGTATACGAAAATTTTGAGGAGCTGCAAAAAAAGTACCCGGGCGCACGCTACCGCTTTTACACCACCAAAGCGAGAAAGCGGCACACCGACGCGGACTACCGCGAGGGCGATTTTCTGGTATTCGGAAAAGAGACGAAGGGGCTTGACGAAGAACTTCTTCTGTCCCACCCCGACGAGTGCGTGCGCATTCCGATGATAAGCGAGGCAAGGAGTTTAAACCTTTCAAACGCCGCCGCGGTGGCAGTTTACGAGGCGATGCGGCAGACGGACTTTACGGGGCTGGAAACGCGCGGCGAACTTCACGACCATAAATGGGAAAAATAAGCTCTTTACATTTTTGCAAAGTTGTTATATAATGTAGTCAGGGCATTCAATGCCGCCAATACACGCACCAAAACAAGGCACGGCCGCGCAGAACGTGCGCACCGCTAACGCACCGCGAGGCGCCGCGCATCGGCGCTTTTAAGGAAGGCACATTATGCAACTTGAAACTATTATAGCCGCCAGCGGAAACGAGGGCAAAATCAAAGAGATTGTAAAAATTTTTAAGGGCGCAAAAGTGATACCTATGCGCGAAGCGGGCTTCGGGGGCGAAATCGAAGAAAACGGCTCTTCGTTCAGGGAGAACGCCCTGATTAAGGCAAAGGCCGTGGCCGAAAAGCTGAATTTGCCCGCCCTTGCAGACGATTCAGGTCTGTGCGTAGATTTTTTGGGCGGCGCGCCGGGGATATACTCCGCCCGCTTTTCGGGCGAGGGCGACGCGGCGAACAGGGCTTTGCTTTTGCAGAAGATGAAGGAGGCCACCCACCGCCAGGCGCACTTCGAGTGTGCGGTATGCCTTTACATACCGGGCGGCAGAACGCTGTTCGGCGTAGGCAGGACGGACGGCGAGATATGCGAGGAAGAGCGCGGAAAGCGCGGCTTCGGCTACGACCCCCTGTTCTATTCCTACGACCTGAAAAAGAGCTTCGGCGAGGCGACCGCCCGCGAAAAGAACAGAGTTTCGCACAGGGCGCGCGCCCTCAAAGACCTGATGGAGAAACTTAAAAACTTTTAATGAAGACTTTTGTTATCGTATCGGACAGTCACCGCAACCGCGCCGCGCTGGATAAACTTGACGGCGTGTTTTCGGAGTGCGATTATATAGTACACCTCGGCGACCTCTCTTCCGACGGCGGATATATCCGCGGAAAATACCCGAATAAGACCATAGTGATAAACGGCAACTGCGATTTGGACAAGCTGGGCGACGACGAAAAAATGGTCGAGATTGAGGGCGTAAAAATTTTTATGTGCCACGGGCACAGGTATTCGGTAAAACAGACGCTTGCCCGCCTTGCCGAAGAGGCAGAAAAGAACGGCTGCACGGTTGCCCTTTACGGGCACACGCACGAGGCGCGCACAGACGAAATCGGCGGCGTAAAACTTATCAACCCCGGCAACCTTTCGCGTTACAGCCGCAACAGCTACTGCTACCTTACGGTACACGGCGGCAAGGCGGTTGAAAAGATAGTTTATCTGAACTGAAAACGCGGTTATCTGCGGCATATTGCCGCACCGATTGCGGATTACGGCAAAAAATTCAACGCAAAAAAAATATGCGGACGGCGCACCGCGCACCGCAGAATACAAAGAGGAATTTATGAAATTCAAACATACAATCAACGTGCTGATAGACAATTTTAAGGTCACGTATAAACTGCTCGTCTACCAGCTGATAGTGCTGGCCATATCCATAGGTCTGGGCGCGGCGATAATCATACCGTTCATAAACAGCCTGGAAGACGTCACGGCTTATATAAACCTTACCACGGCGTTCAAAGATATGTTTGCCGAAGCGCTGAACGGCGAGCTTGGCAATCTTGCGACGCACTTCACCGCCATACGCGAGAGCTTTGCAGAGCTTTTGCGATACTTGGGCGAAAACCCCGATTCGCTCGTTTTAAGCTCGGTGGCGCTGGTAGTGCTCCTTCTCGTGCGCGGTTTTTTAATCTCGCTGGGCAACTACACGGCGGGCGCGATGATAAACGACAAGATGAGTATGCAGGCAGATTCGCACTTTGTGATGACGATGATTAAAAACCTTGGCAAGGCCAGCCTGTATTCGGTGATATATACGCCCATATGCTTTGTTTTCGACGTCATATGCGTGGGCGTTTTATACCTTCTGTTCTTTGTGGCGCTGATTGAAATTATACCGCTGATGATAACGCTTATGCTGTTTGTGGTGTGTATGGTGCTGCTCGTCGGCCTCCGCCTTATGCTCACCACCGACTGGATGCCCGCGCTTATCTGCGGCAAAAAGAAAATGAGCGAGGCAATGGGCTATGCCATACTGCGCGAAAGCGGAAAGTCGGGTTCGGTATTTTCCTTCTACGCCTCTTCGGCGGTGGCAATTCTGGCCATAAACGTACTGGCGGCTATAGGTTCATTCGGCGCGGCGCTGATTATAACCATACCGCTCAGCTACCTCTATCTGCTGTGCTACCAGTTTGTAACGTACTGCGACAATAACGAAATAAAGTATTTTACCGACAAACGCACGATAATAAAGCCCGAACACGAAAAAGAGGCCTCGCGCGAGCAGTTCTTGCGCGGCGAGTAAACGCTTTGAATCGCTCCGCAAAATATGTGCGGCCGAAACAAAAAACACACAAAATTGCCGCGCGGCGCACGCCGCGCGGCTTTAATTTTGCGTGCAGGTGTGATTTTATGGCAGACGGTGCAAAAAATTTTCATATCGGGCGGCACTATTTTTAACTTACCCCTTTACAAAGGAAAAATTTTTTTATATAATTATATAGAAATAAGTGCGTGCAGACTGGCGGCGTTTTTTTGACGGCGCACCTTTCTGCCCGCCGTAATTTTATGTATCGGTGCGCGCCTCGCGCATTTTTAAGGAGGAATTATGAGCTATACCGAACTTTACAACACCTGGCTTGCAGACAGCCGCCTGTGCCCCGAAGGCAGGGCGGAACTTGAAGCCATAAAGGATAACAACGAAGAAATTGAATACCGCTTCGGCGCCGAACTGCAATTCGGCACGGCAGGCCTGCGCGGCATAATAGGCTACGGCACGAATATGATGAACATATACACCGTAATGCGCGCCACACAGGGCCTTTCGGAATTCATAAAAACTTTGGGCGAGGACGCGAAAAAGCGCGGCGTGGTCATCTCGTACGACACCCGCCTGAAATCCGACGTATTCGCAAACGCCGCGGCAGACGTGCTTGCCGCAAACGGCATTAAGGCGTACGTATTTTCCGACGTACACCCCGTGCCTATGCTCTCGTTCGCGGTGCGCTGCCTTAAAACGGTTGCGGGCATAATGGTAACCGCTTCGCACAACCCCAAGCAGTACAACGGATACAAGGTATACGGCGAAGACGGCGCACAGATGAACCCCGAAGACACCGCAAAGGTGCTCGGCTTCATCGAAAAGCAGACCGATTACCTCGCCGCACCCACCCCCACCGAAGAACAGAAAAAGAAGTTCAAGCGCACGGTGCCCGCTTCCGTCGACAGGAAGTATTACAAGGCGCTCACCAAACTCACCCTCTCGAAAGAGGCGGTCAAAAAGTGCGGCAAGAACCTTAAACTTGTATACACCCCCGTTCACGGTTCGGGCTACATACCCGTAACAACCATACTCAAAAAGATAGGCATAAACGCCACTGTCGTTCCCGAACAGACTAAAAAGGACACCGACTTTTCGACCGTGGAAGTGCCCAACCCCGAATTCAAAGAGACGCTTTCGATGGGCATAGCCCTTGCAGAAAAGATTGGCGCGACCGTTGTATTCGGCACCGACCCCGACAGCGACCGCCTGGGCGTTGCCGTAAAGGGCAAAGACGGCGAATTTACGGCGCTTTCGGGCAACCAGGTGGGCATCCTCCTTTTGGACTATATCCTCACGAGGCTGAAAGAGGACGGCAAACTGCCCGCAAACGCGGCCGTCGTAAAATCGTTCGTGACGACGGGTATGGCGCGCGCCATATGCAACAAGTTCGGCGTTACGCTGTTCGAAGTGCCCGTAGGCTTCAAGTTTATAGGCGACAAGATAAAGCAGTGGGAAAAGGACGGCAAATACACATTCGTGTTCGGCTTTGAAGAGAGCTGCGGCTATCTTCGCGGCACGCACGCAAGGGATAAAGACGCGGTAGTCGCCTCTATGCTGTGCGCCGAGATGGTTTGCTACTACGACTACAAGGGCAAGACGGTTTCTGAAAGGCTGGAAGAGATTTACAAAGATTACGGCTACGTGCTCGACAAGAACGTATCCATCCAGTATAAGGGTCTGAACGCGATGAAGGAGATGAACGCCGTAGTAGACGGACTTAAAGTAAAGCCCGTAACCAAGTTCGACATCTATAAAGTTGCGTATATAAGGGACTATTCCAAGAATATAAAGACGGAAGTAGCCACGGGCGAAACTTCCGAAATAGGCTCCCCCACCACCAACTGCGTATATTACGAGTTGGAAAACGGCAGCTTTATATGCGTGCGCCCCTCCGGCACCGAACCCAAGCTGAAAATTTATTATTCGGTAAAGGCCAACACCAAGCAGGACGCCGAAGAAGCGCTTGCAAAGATGCAGGAGGCAGTAGAAAAACTGCTTAAATCGGTAGTCTGAATTATCGGCGCCGAAAAATTAACTTAACCGTAATTCCGATTTTCCCGCCCGCGGCAAAAGCCGCGGGCGGGAATTTTTTTGCGCGGTCGCGGCGGAGCGCACGCGCGGCAATCTGCCGACACAGTAAAGGCAGGCGGGCAGTAAAATATAAAAATTATTTTTAATATTGCAAGCTGCATAATATGATGTTATAATGAAATTGCGGCAGAAATCTGCTTTGCCCGCGCATCACACAAATCAGGGCAGATTTTTGCCGTCGGCTTAAATCAAGACAGACAAGATAAGGAGGTTAAAATGAAAAAGACACTTCTTGCCATTTTAGGCGTTTTGTGCGCTGCCACCATAGCTCTTTCAGTCCTTTCGGCTTGCGGCGGCGGTGGCGGCACGGGCGGCGATGGCGGCACGGACGGTACAGGCGGCACTGAACAGACTTACGACGTTACCGCTCCCGACGGGGAAGGCTACGACGTAGAAGTTGATAAAAATACCGCAAAATTCGGCGATAAAGTGACAATTACCGTGGAAGTCACCGACCCCGACAAATACATCGAAAGCGTGAACGCAAACTCTTACGAACTAAGCGAAAACACAGACGGAACATATACCGCAACCATAACGGAAGACACCACCATCAGCGTGAAACTTGCCGATTATGAAGAAGTAACTTCCGTCGACGGCGTAATTTTTTCAAACAACAACGTCACGACTATCGTAAAAGGTTCAAGCTCGCCCGACACATACGACGACCACACCTGGAACCTGAGAGTAAATTTCAACTGGGTGAATACTTATTCGCTAAGCGACCGCTCGTCTGTAACTTCTTCCAACCAAAACGTTATACCTGACGACGCGATTACTTATACTTCAAGGAGCGATTCGGCGGGCTCGGGAAAGCTGCAATATGCCACCGTAAGCATAGATACTTCAAAATTAAACGAAGGCTATGCTTACCTCGTTATGTATTTCCAGAGCAACAACTCCTCTTACACCAAAGGCACCCTTTGCATTAAAATAACCGTGGCCGACCGAATAGACCTTGAAACGATGAAAGAGACGGTTGTGATTGATTATAACGGCTTTGCCGAAGAGGGCGACGACGTTGTAGTGCGCTTCTTTGACGGAGACTACGTAGACGGCTCGTACATAGACGGCGAACCCGCTCAGCCCTATCTTGAATTTAAAACAAAAGTGGACGCCGACGGCACCAACACTTTCGATTTCGACTATGTAAAGGGTCACAGCTATTCCATAAGCATATATAAGGGCACCGAGTGGTACGACGGCTATCTCAACACCGAAGAGAAGCAACAGAACACGCTTATGATTGACGACAGCGAGCAGATTTTCGGGCCTTCATCGAGCGTGACGGGATATAACCAATACAAAGACGGCGAACTGTCGCTTGTAACCGAAGGACTTACCGTCGAACTCAAAGTGGAAGAAACCTTCTACGACAGAAATAACAAAAGCAATTAAATACCGATTAAAAAGAAAAAGCGCCTGCGCGCCAAGCTCGGCGGCGGGACGGTCGGCGTCGTTTTCCCCATACTCTCCCGCAACCGCTTCGCCATCTGCCTGCGCGGCATCGCC
>URMT01000078.1 GCA_900549005.1 uncultured Eubacteriales bacterium
CCCACGCCGTGCAGGCCCGAAGATATTTTGTAGCCGCCGTGCTTGTTGCCGCCGCCGAACTTGCCGCCCGCGTTGAGGTTGGTGAGGGCAAGCTCTACGCCGCTTATGCCCTCCTGCTCGTTTATGCCTGTGGGTATGCCCCTGCCGTTATCTTTGACCACGCACGAGCCGTCTGCCGTCAAGGTGACCTCTACCCTGTCGCAATAGCCCGCCAGGGCTTCGTCGATGGAATTGTCTATAACTTCGCGCACGAGGCCGTGCAGACCTTTTTCGTCTGTGGTGCCTATATACATTCCCGGATTTTCGCGCACGGGTTCAAGGCCTTTGAGCGCCACAAGGCTGTTTGCGTCGTAATTGTTCTGAACTTTATCGGGCATAAAATACCTCCGTTCACGCAAATATTTTTGCAAAAGCAAAAATCTTTGCCGTGAGTTTTTATAATGCTGTCGTGAAAGGGCTTAACGGCAGAAGTAAATTCCGCCTTGCCCTTTCTCGGCACAGATAATTTTTATATCAGATATTCACAAAATTTTACGTCTTAGGGCGCCGTAAAATTTTCGTGATTTTGAGGGGGGAGTGTTAAAGGTGTTTAATTTTGCCAAGTATGTCATTTCGACCAAGTGAGCAACGCGAACGCGTGGAGAAATCTCTTTGTATAACGATTCATTTTTTGTTGAGATTTCTCCGCTCGCTTACGCTCGGTCGAAATGACAAGGTAATTAGTCTAAATGACAGATAATATGTAAACACACTTTTCGGGAACACCTGTGATTTGCAAGGGGCTTTGCCCCCTCCGACAACATTGTTGCCGCATCGGTTTTCAGTATAAAAATTTCAATGCGGAATTTATTTTTATTATTATACCATATTATATAATCGCTGTCAACTTCAAGGGGTGTTTTTTGACATCTGAGGCATATAAATAAGGCGCTTTGCCCATATTATTTTCAAGAAAAAAAGGGAATTATGGCGGCTATGAAGACGGTTGGAAAAATGTGCGGAAAATACGACGTTTCGGGCGGGTACGAATGCCCGCATTGCGGCAATCACGTATGCGCGGACTGCGCGGAAAACAATATGGGGCTTTGCCCCAACTGCTTTTCGCGGCTTTACAGGATAAGCTGAAAAAACTGCTTTTATTGGGCAAAAGAACGCGGCGCCCGCAACTAAATTGCGGGCGCCGCGCCTTATGTTTTAAAGTTGAGTATTCACTTGTCTGTGACAGACTGCGGGGCGTAATCGTCAATCAACTGCCGCAACCGCGCCGACCACTTTTCGGCGCTTTTTCCGTCGCCCTTAGCGGCATAATAATCTGCGCGCAGCGATACGAGCATAATGAAGGCGGGCTCGTCTTCGGCTATCTGCGGAACGGAGAAAAATAAATCTTCTTCGATATCCTCTATCGGCGTGCCCTCGTAAAGCCTGCCCTGAATGGTGAGCACGCGTTCAAGCACCTGCCATTCCTCTGTATTTTTGGCCGCATCGATTATCATTCGCATATCGGTGGCGCTTTCGCCCGAGCCTGTGGGGACGGCGTTGATTATTAAAAGATAGAGCGACGAGGGCGCGATGAACAGGCCGATTGACGCCTCGTTTGCGCAACACATAAGGGCTATGCCTGCCGCCGCGAACACAAAGTTTACGGCTATTCCGCCGCACGCCGTTACGATAAACGAGCGCCTTATATTTTTTGAACTCTTCGGCATTACAGTGCAGCTTGAAGGGGAAAACAGCGCGAATTTGCCGAGCTTTACGTCCATCTTTACGAACAGGCCGAACAGCTTGTGACCGAGTTCGTGAAGCTGGGCAGCGAGCGGAAAGAACAGCGCGCACAGCAGTATGCAGGCGACTATGTTCCACCATTCGCCGCCGATTTCAAAAACCAGCCAGCTGCCTGCGGCCGTGACTGCCAGCGCCACCGCTGCCGCCGCTGCCGTTATAAAATATTTCACTTTGCAAGCCCCTTTAAAATTGCGTAACCTTCGAGGTTGTCGCTTTCAGACGCGGTTATCTTTTCTGCGCCGAAGCGCTTTAAAATGCGGCATAAAAGCAGACACCCGCCCGCGATTACGTCGGCGCGGCGCACGTCCATACCCTTTAAACGCTTGCGCTCGTCAACCGACATAGAAAGCAGTATTTCGGCCTCCTTATCCAGCCATTCGGCGGTCAGCACGGTGCCGTCGACTACCTTCGGGTCGTAAGTTTCCAGCCCGTGATACAGGGCCGCGAGGCTGGTCGCCGTGCCGCCCACGCCGTACATATCCGTGCCCGCGAGCGTGAGGTTACCGTAATCGGAGAGGCGCTCTTCAATCACCTTATCGAGCGCGGCACTATCCTCGCCCGCAAGGTCATACAGGCGGACGGTGCCTATGTTCACGCTTTTGGAATAGACCTTTTTGCCGCCCTTTTGCAAAGTTATTTCGGTGCTGGCGCCGCCGAGGTCGATTATTCCGCCGTCACCCCCGCGCAGGGCGCCAGCTATGCCGCAGGCAGCCTCCTCTTCTCCGCTTATGACGTCGACGTCGATTGAACAGAGCTGTTTTACGCGGGCGACGAAGTCGGCGCCGTTTGCCGCCGAACGCACCGAAGCGGTTGCAAAAACGTACGGCGTGCCCGCGCCGCTGAGTTCTGCCGCAGCCGCAAAAATCTGGACGGCGCGCGCGGTGCGCTCTATCGCCTCGGGCTTCAAAACGCCGCTTGTTGCCAGCCCTTCGCCGAGGCGGGTGGTATCGAGCCGTTTATATAAAGTTTTTCCGTCCGCCATAACCATCAGGCGAACGGAATTTGAACCTACGTCTATTACAGATATTTTCATAAATTGCCTTAAAAACGCAAAACCTAAGCCGCAAGGCGCTCAGCTTTTGCTGCCGATTATGCCCTGTTGGATTGCGAGGTCGAAGAGATTATCGAGATTTTCGTAATAATCCAAAAGGTCTTCGCTCTCTTCAATCTGCTGGTTTATATTGTCTATCTCCTCTTTGAGCTGGTCCCTGCGCTCTTTCAGCTGAACGATTACCACCAGCTGATAAATCATAATGGCGACGAGGACAACAAGGAGCAGAACTATTGCCACCGTGCCTGCCGCGACAAGACGGTTGCGCTTCCGTATATCCATATATTACCTCTTTGTACATCTATTATACAATTTATTTACGAAAAATGCAACCATTATGTGGAAACTTTTGATATACAGTAAAATTCCCGTAAAAATTGCAACAAACATATACGCGCGCGCGTCGGGAAAGGAGAAATACACCGAAACGCACACGAAAAAAGCCGCAAGAAAGGCGGCGTAAAGAATGTCGCATACGGCGGTGACGATATGCGGAAGCCTTGTCCGCCTTAACGGAAGGTGCCGGCCTGCGGCAAACGCCGCGGCGCGCACTACGTAAAGAAGGTCGTAGACGACGCCGCTTACGGCGCCCATAGCGAGGCAGATTAAAAATATGCGCATAGATTTATTTGAACAGCTTTTGGGTGAGCTTTACCGCCTTGCCCGAATATTTTATGCCTGTCACCGTCCCGCTTGCGCAGAACGCGCCGCTCTGTTTGGAGAATGCGACAATTTTAAGACCGCTGCCCGCAACGGTAATTCTGCCGCCCGAATAGCTTAAAACTATCTGCGCGGAGGAAAAGGCGTCTACGCTGTCTATGGCGGTGGCCGAAATTTTTTTGCAGTCTTCTATTGTTACGGTATGAACTACTCCTTCCACTTTGCCCTCACAAAAGTTTACTGCCCGAAAGCAAAAAAATACTGCCTTCGCGGCAGTATTTATATATGAACATATTTCAAGTTTTATGACAGGCGCTTTGCACGCAGTTATGAGTTGCCAAAGGCAACGTTGCGGCTTACGCCGCCATCGCGAGTTCAGAGATACTTATTCCCGCAGCAAATTTCAGCGCGGCAGCCCGCGCGTTAAAAAATTTGCAAGGAATAAATTTTTAACCATAGCCACTTCTAAACTTATTACGCCGAAAAAAGAGCAGCAGGGTTCCCCTGCGATACCTCTTTTTACGACAACAATTTAAATCTCACGGAATTTGTTTTTTCGTAGCAAAAAGAAATTCGTGAACTCCTTTCCAAATAATTTATGACGAAAAAATGCAAGGCTGAATTTAGTTCAGCCGTTAAGCATTTTTACGACCGTACAAAACCCTCGCCCAAAAAAAAGTTTTTGGGCGAAAAGTGTTACTCCCACGGCAAAGTCTGTCCGCCGAGAATGTGAATGTGCAGATGGAACACCGACTGCCCCGCGTCCTCACCCTGGTTTACCACAAGGCGATAGCCCTTTTCACAGCCGTTTTCGGCAGCTATCTGCGGAATTTTTTCCAGCATATACTTCACAAGCTCCGCCCTCTTTTCGTCCATTTCCGAAAGCAGTTTGAAGTGGTCTTTGGGCACGGCCAGAAGGTGCACCTTGGCCTTGGGCTCTATGTCTTTGAACACGAGCATTTTATCGTCTTCGTAAACCTTTGCAGAGGGAATTTCGCCCCTTATAATCTTGCAGAAAAGGCAATCGTCTTTAAGCATATAATATCTCCTGAAAATCCGCGCGCCGCGCGGTTAATTACCAAAAAATCGCATTATTTGCGGCATATGTGCGGGGCAATTTAAAAAATTACCTCGCCGAAGGCCCCGTCTTTAAAAGGCTTTACAAGCCGCACATTGCATATTTTTCCGCGCAGGTCGCCCGCGCAATATACCTTTATGTAGCTGCCCGTATAGCCCGCCGTGCAGTCCCCTTCCATATCCTCGAAGATGACCTCCTGCACGCTGCCGATATTTTTTTCGACGAACTTTGCCGCCGCGACCTCGCCCGCTTCAAGCAGTCGGTGCAGGCGGGCGCTCTTGATATCAGGCGGAACGTCCTTCATCTTATACGCCGCCGTACCCTCGCGCGGGGAGAAGGCGAAGGCGTGAACGCGCGCAAAGCGCGCTTCTTCGATTATCGAAAGACTGTCCGCAAAATCTTCCTCCGTTTCGCCCGCAAAACCCGCAATAATGTCGGTAGTTATGGCCGCTTCGGGGAAGTATTTATATATCAGCGCGCACTTTTCAAGGTACTGCGCGCGCGTGTAGCGGCGGTTCATCGCCCGCAGAACGCAGTCGCTCCCGCTCTGCAAAGAAAGGTGAAACTGCGGCGCAA
The DNA here is from genome assembly GCA_900549005.1 of uncultured Eubacteriales bacterium. Classification (GTDB taxonomy): domain Bacteria; phylum Bacillota; class Clostridia; order Christensenellales; family Borkfalkiaceae; genus Coproplasma; species Coproplasma stercorigallinarum. The sequence continues at coordinate 5,148 of URMT01000078.1, forward strand.
AGTTTTTAAGATTTCTGCACGCCTGCAAAAAGCGTTCGTCTATCACTCCGCACTCCACCGAACCCAGCCTTACCCGCTTTTCAAGCGATGCAAGAACGCCTAAAAGCCCCGCAAGGTCGCAGTTTTCGTAGCAGTAGGCCGATATGTTGATGCCCGTCAGCACCACTTCGGCACAGCCGCAGTTTTGCGCCTCGCACAAAATTTCTTCGGGCGCGCGGCTGCGCACCCTGCCGCGTAGGTATGGTATTACGCAGTAACTGCAAAAGTTGTTGCAGCCATCCTCTATCTTAATGAACGCGCGCGTGCGCGCCTGCATAGGCTCGGGCAGAATTTCGTAGCCCTGCGAATTGTTCACACAGGCATATTCCGCGCCCAACCGGTGCGCAAGCGCGGCGATAAGCTCGTTTTTGCGGCGGGCGCCGCCCACGTAGAACACTCCCTTTTCTTTGAACGCCGCGGCGTCCTTTTCAGAGGCACAGCCGACCACGAACACCTTTGCTTCGGGGCTAAACTTCCTTGCGCGGGCAACCAGCTGGCGGCTCTTTTTTTCGGCCTCGCGCGTGACTGCGCAGGTGTTTAAAACGTATATATCTGCGGGGCAAAGCCTGTCTGTCACCTCTATGCCCCAGCTTTTAAGCGCCGACATTACCGAGGCCGACTCCACCTCGTTCACCTTGCAGCCGAGGGTAAAAACGCACGCCTTCATTGCAGTTCCCCCAGTTCGAAGAGGGCTATCGCGCACAGCGAAATTGCCGCCGTTTCGGCGCGGAGTATGCGCTTGCCGAGCGTTATGCCCTTGAAGCCGTACTTCTCGCGCGCCAGCGCGTACTCCTCCTCGGCAAAGCCGCCCTCGCTGCCCACAACGAGCGCCGTAGAGCCCGAAAGTTTGCGCATATCTGCCTGCGAATTGCGCTCGAACTCGCACGCAAACAGCTTGTTTTGATAATCGCCGCACGAGGCCAGAGCGTCTTCAAACTTTTCAAAAATTTCAACCGAAGGCGCGACCGAACGCATACACTGCTTGGTGGCCTCCCTTGCGACCTTGTTCAGCCTTTCCAGCTTGGACGGGGTGAGGTAGGCGGCGCAGTATTTTGAGCCGAACACGCCTATCGAACTCACTCCGAGCTCGGTGGCTTTCTGCACAATCAGTTCGGTCTTGTCGCCTTTGAGCGCGCCGCATAAAAGGCGCACCCTTGCGGAAGGTTCCCTGTCGCCCACGGTAAAACCCGTTATGTGCGCCGTCATTTCGCGCTTGCCGCACGCGGCGATGATTGCGGAATATTCCCTTCCGCTGCCGTCCAGAAGAGTGATTTCGGCGCCGACCGAAAGGCGGAGCACGTTTTTGGCGTGGTTGAACTGTTCGCCCGCAAGAATAACTTCGTTTTCGGCGGGGTAATCTATTATGTTTTCGGTTAAAAATCGCTTTGGTGCAGACATATTTTTCTTCGTATTTTTCTTCTTAGTTTAATAAATTGGGTCGCATATATGCCGCAAATAACGCGCCGTACGGCAGATACTGTGCGGCAGCTACGCGGTTATTTTTCAATTATTTTTTGTAAAAGCGCAGGCGTACCATTCGCCCTTGTTCACCGTCTTTATATGGGCAAATCCTTCTGCCGCAAACGCCTGCAACACGCCTTGCAGCTTTTCCTTTATGATGCCCGAAAGTATGAGCGTTCCGCCCGCCTTTACGTGCGCGGGCAGGGTGGGCGCAAGGCGGCACAGCACGTCGGCCGTTATGTTTGCCAAAGCTATATCGGCAACTATTTCGCAGTCGCCAATCAGGTCGGTGCGCTTTACCGAGCATCTTTCCAAAACGCCGTTCAGTGCGCAGTTATGCTCTGCGCTGGCGGTGGCGACGGGGTCGATATCGGTGAGGTAGGCATACTTTGCGCCCAAAAGGACGGCAGATATGCCCAAAATACCGCTTCCGCACCCCACGTCGAGGCACACGCTTTCGGGCGTGAGGTACTCCTGCAACAGTTCGAGGCACATCGAAGTAGTTTCGTGCTCGCCCGTGCCGAATGCCATATTGCTGTCCAGCCGCACTATCGCCTCGCCGGGCTGTTTTTCGTACTTTATCCATTCGGGCACCACCACTACCCTGCCGCCGATGTGTATGGGGCGGAAGTGCTTGCGCCATATTTCTATCCAGTCGTCGCCCTCCACCGTGCGAATGGTTATTTCGAGCGAACCGAGCGGCAGGCAGCCGTCGCAATTCTTTTTAACCTCCTCTATGTCCCTGCGTATTTCGGGCAGGTATGCGGGAGCGTCTTCCACGGTTACGAACGCCTTGACGAGCGCCTCGCCCGTATCCTTTGTAAGGTCTTCGTCCATATAGTCCCAATACATTACCTTGTCGCGCTGCAAGGCGATTACGTCCTTCACGTCTGATATGGCTACGCCGTAGTTTGAATAGCGCCACATAACGTCGGCGACGAGCTCGCTCCCCTCGCTGGTGGTGTGAACGGTGACTTCTGTAAATTTCATATTTATCCCCGTATGGCGGCAGCAAGCGGCAAGGGCCGCAAATAAGATAAGCCGCGCAATCTGATTGTTGTTTTATACAAATATTGTAACACTGCGGCGGCGGTTTTGCAAGCATTTGCAAA
>URMT01000079.1 GCA_900549005.1 uncultured Eubacteriales bacterium
TGCAAAATGCACGGCGCGCCTGCCCGTTTTACAGATATTTAAAAATAATTTTTTTGCGCTTTAAAATATCGTTGGTTGCGGCATATATGCGGGGTAATTGAATTTTTTAACCGCATTTTTTCAGATTCAGACAGGATTTTTTATTACCCTATTTCCGCCTTAATTCTCTTCAACGCGTTCTTTTCCAGGCGCGAAACCTGCGCCTGCGAAATTCCCACCTGGCCCGAAATTTCTGTCTGAGTCTTCCCCTCGAAATATCTCAGGTACAGTATGTGCTTTTCGCGCTCGTCCAGCTTCTGCATCGCCTCGTAAAGCGCCGCCTTTTCCGTCCACGCCTCGTCGTTGTTCTTTTCGTCGAATATCTGGTCCATAAGAAGAAGGGTATCGCCCGCCTTGTTGTATACGGGGTCAAAAAGCGACACGGGGTCGGATATCGCGTCCAGCGCATACGCCACTTCCGAAACGGCTATGTGCATCTGCTCGGCAATTCTGTCGTAAGTCACGCTGTCCTCTTTCTCTTCAAGCTCTTCGCGCACCTTTAAAATTCGGTAGGCGGTGTCGCGTATCGAGCGCGAAACGCGCAGCGAGTTGCCGTCGCGTATAAATCGCTTTATTTCGCCCAGAATCATCGGCACTGCGTAGGTCGAAAACTTCACTCCCACAGACATATCGAAGTTGTCTATCGCCTTGATAAGCCCCACGCACCCTGCCTGGAACACGTCGTCTGCGTTGGCGTTTTTCGACCAGAACCGCTTGACGAGCGAAAGAACCAGGCGCATATTGCCTATAATAAACTTGTCGCGCGCGGCGCTGTCGCCCGCCTTCAACTTTATCATAAGTTCGGTCTGCTCCTTTGCCGAAAGCAGGGGCAAACCCGAAGTATTCACCCCGCAAATGCTCACTTTCTGTAACATAAGCACCTCCGAATATGTAAGAGCGCCGCTGCGCCTTTTTAGCGGGCAGACCTTAGGTACTTGTAAGTATGCCACAGCTTTTTAAATTTTATACGCCCACATTTTCCGTGCTTTATGCGGCCGCCGCCCAAACGTATTGACAAAACATTTACAGCAAGGTATAATTATGCACATAAAATATAAATATACGCGACCGCACTTTGCCGCTTTGTTGCGATACGTATCATTGCCTGCGGCATATGCGGCGCCTTACGGAGTTTTTTATGTTGAGAATAGTAACCGACTCGTCGTCGGAAATTTCGCAGGAAGAGGCGGCAAGGCTTGGCATAGAGGTGCTGCCGCTTACTATAATCTTCGGCAGCGAACAATTTCGCGACGGCATAGATATAAATTCAGAACAATTTTACAATAAACTTGTTTCGTCGTCAGAATTTCCCCATACGGCCCAGCTCGGCTACGACGAGCTTATGGGCGTATTCGGCGACGCAAAGGCGAAGGGGGACGAAGTACTTGTAATTCCCATAGCTTCCGCGCTCTCGGGTTCATTCGAGTGGGCAGAGCGTGCCGCGGCGGAGAGCGGGTACGATAAAATAAAGGTCTACGACAGCAAATGCACGACCTTTATGCTCGAAATTCTTGTGCGTGAGGCCGTGCGCCTTAAAGAACGTCCCGTCGAAGAGGTGGTTGCGGCGCTCGACGAACTCCGCCCGCGCATAAAACTGCTCGCGGCGCTCGATACCCTCGAATATTTGAAGCGCGGCGGCAGAATCAACAAGACGGTGGCAACCGTCGGCAGTATGCTCAAAATAAAGCCCGTCATAACCGTCAGCGGCGAAGGCAAGGTGGAACTCATTCACAAGAGCATAGGAATGAACGCCGCTCTCAGATACATTTCCGAACGCTTTCTTGCAGATAAAAGGGACGAAAATTACGCTGTAAGGACTATCTACTGTATGGAACAGTCCAACTGCGAAAAATTGCGTTCGCTTGCTGGCATCGACGGCGCTCCGTACGAAAACATCTGCCCTGTAATAGGCACACACATAGGCCCGAAGGCGGCAGGGTTGGTATACGTCGGCGCAAAAGACGCAGGCAGCAAAAAGGCATAAAGTAAGCTCTGCGTGGCTATAATAACCCATACTGCAAAGCGGGACGGCGCGCTTTTCGTGCGGCTCTTTAAAAATTTGAACCAATCGGTCAAATACCTTTGCAAAGCGCCGGAAATAATGATATAATATATCCGTCAAATAAATTCGGAGGTACAAATTCAATGATAACAGCCGACTATATAGCCTTGGCCGCGCTCGTGATATCCGTTCTTCTGGGCGTAGGCGTCGGATTCGGCAGAGGGCTCAAATTTTTCACCAGCGGCATATTCGGCGTAATCATATCAATATTTGTCTGCTATCTGATATTCGGCTTCGTGCTGGATTGGGACGTAGTGGGCAATCTTCTCGGCGACTTCAACAATTGGCTGCGCGAACAGGGCGGCGTGGGTACTTTCTTTGCCGATATTTATATCGACAGGGTTGTGCTTGCCGTCGTGCTCTTTATTATAGTGCAGATTGTGAGAATCATAGTCGTAAAGATTGTCAAGGGCATCGTTGAGATTAACAACGTAGTGTTCAAAGTAATAAACAGAATACTCGGTGCGGCTTTCTTTGTTGCCGTGGCAATGGCAGTGCTTTTAATCGTGTTCCAGATTGTTGCGTGGATAGGCGGCGACACGGCGGCAAACTTTGCGGCAAACCTCGATGGCAGCGCGTTCAGGCTTGACGACTTGTTCGTAAACAACCCGCTCAATGCAATATTTGCCACCAACGGCTGAAACGCACTTTTGCAAAACAAAAAATAAAACTTCTGCCGCGGCGCAAAATTTTGCGCCGCGGCATTTTTTACGCTCGCCGTCATTTGCAAAATTTTTCAAATCTTCCGTTAGCCGTAACAAAAAACTTTATCGCCGCATAAAATGATATACGCGCCATACGGCGTTTCGGGAGGCTGTAATGGAATTTTCGTATAATCAGATAAAGCAGATGGATGTGGTAAGCGTTACAGACGGCAAACACCTCGGCAGGGTGTGCGACCTCGTGTTCGATTTCCCTGGCGGAAGGGTATGCGGGCTGTATGTTACGGGCGGCAAGGGCTTCCGCCTCACGCGGCAGGACGTATACATACCGCTTTCGTCCGTGGTGAGGATAGGCGAAGACGTGATAATCGCAGAGGCAGACTGCTTGCCTCCGCCAAAGGAAAAACCGTGCAGGCGTCCGCGCCGCTGTTCTTCTGACGACGGCTGCGAACTCAGGAACTCCGCCCCCAAAGACAGGCGCAGTTACGACGAATACGAATGAAAAAGGCGGCGGAGGCTTGTTTGCAAGCCTCCGCCGCACGGCATAACGCGATATATATCTTTCAGAATATATTTTCAAGTTTAAGTTTATAATTATCGGGCAGAGTTTCGGTCATACGCCTAACAATTTCAAGGTTTGCAAGCGCAAGGGGATAGTTCCCCGTATATACGTAAGAATACGCCTCGTTCAGCCTGTAATCTACGTAGGCAATGTCGTTGTGCGGAATGAATATGTGCAGCTTACTGCGCTTGTCTGCCCACAGCGCGCGCACGGCGTTTGCGTCTTCCGAAGTGGCTTTGCCGTCCTCAACTTTATCGTACAGCGCGTCCACGGCCTCGTAAACCGTGCCGAACTCGGACGAGGTGTACCACTCTACGAATATAAAAAAACCTACGCAGGCCGCAACCGCCGCAAGAGTGAGAATAATCGACCTTACCATTTTGCACCTGTTGCAATATTCAGAATTTTGTAAGGCTGTCCGCGCTTCTGGAAGTATACTCTTCCGTTTCCGTCCACCGTCATAACCAGCACTTTTCTCAGCTTTGTGTGCTGTTCTTTCAAAAACTCGTCAAGTTTTTTGCGTGCAATTCCGCTTACGCCAAGGTTGTGCGAATTAAGTTTTCCGCTGTCTATAATCGTCAGCGCAAGCGAACTTGTCTTTTCTTCGCGCTCCAAGGCCGAAAAACTGCCGTTGGCTTCGTAAAGGCCGTAATACACGTCGTCAAGGTTAAAGTAACCTGCCGCGCGCATACTCTCTATAAGGTCGCTCACGTCAAGGTTGTTCTTTTTCAGCTGGTATTCGTCTATGCCCTCGCGCGTTATCACAAGCGAAGGCCTGCCGCATATAAGCGCCTTCATCGGCTTGAACCACAGGTCTAAAAGCCAGACTATCTGGTGCAGTATAAATATCGCCACTATGGAAATCACGCCGTACATAAGGGGAATGGTGGAGTCTGCCATCGGTATGCACGCAAGCTCTGCAATGAGCAAAGTGATAATAAATTCAAAGGGCTGCATTTCCCCTATCTGGCTCTTGCCCATAAGCCTCATCACTATCAGAAGGGTTAAAAATATAATTGCCGTCCTGACAAAAATCAGTGCCATACAATAAGTATAACTAAAAAGCCGTGCAATATACTTGCTAAAACGCTCGTATGGTGATATAATCTTTAAAAATAAAAGCACAGGCGCGTTAAGTGTTGCCGATAGGACAGTCGGCAAACGAAAGGCCCCTCCCCGGTTCTGTATGCAGGTCTGCACGCAGAAGGCAGGGCAAGGCGGTCTGCGGTGGCTGTGCGCGTCCCGAATTTTGTTTGTAAAACGGGCGGCTTGTCGCCCGTATATTTTTTTACAAGGGCGCCGCAAAACATTTTACGGAGTCTTTTTTATTTTGCAGAATTCAGACAATGCACATATTATAAAAGATATGCAGTCTTTGGGTATGCGCTTCGGGTTAGAGCGCACGCGCGCCCTCCTCGATAAGCTCGGTTCGCCCGATAAAGAGCTGAAAGTCATTCACGTCGCAGGCTCCAACGGCAAGGGCTCGGTGTGTGAATACCTCACTCAGATTCTTCTTTCGGCGGGGGTTAAAACGGGCACGTTCACCTCTCCCGAAGTATTCAGCTTTGAAGAACAGTACAGGGTGAACGGTAAAAGCTCGGCCGGGCTTACGGAAAAGTATCTGGGCGAAGTCAACGCCGCCGCCGATAAAATGGAGGATAAGCCCACGGCGTTTGAAAGGCAGACGGCAGCGGCATTTTTGTATTTCTTCCGCGAAGGGTGCGAATACGCTGTAATAGAGTGCGGTCTGGGCGGCCTCACCGACGCCACCAACGCAATTTGCGGCAAGGCAATGGCGGTAATAACTTCCGTCTCGCTCGAACACACCGCCGTGCTCGGCAACACGCTTACAGAGATAGCCCGCCATAAGGCAGGCATAATACGCGGCTGTCCCGCGGTAATTTCACAGTGCGTGCCGCAGGAGGTGCGCCCTATCTTCACAGCCCTCGGCGCGCGGCTTTCAGACGACGCGGAACAAATCGATGAAACCGAAGATGGCACCTATTTCACCTGCGGCGGCAACAGATTTTTTACGGCAATGTACGGCTGCCGCCAGCCATACAACGCGGCGGCGGCGATAACGGCGGCAAGAATGCTCGGCATCTCTGAACGGAATATAGAGGAAGGCGTAAGGAATGCCCGACTTGCGGGCAGACTGCAAAGAATAAAAATCGGCAATACCGTATACGTGCTCGACGGCGCGCACAATCCCGAAAGTTTTATTCCGCTCGTAAACTACCTGAAAGGCAAAAGCGGGGCGCGGCGCGAAATCATTTACGGCTGCCTTAGCGACAAGGACGCGGCAAAGGTGCTGTCTGCGCTTTCGGGTTGTGCCGAGGGCATAACGGCGGTGCGGCCGCACAGTTACAGAGCGATGGACTACGATAAAATTTTAAGCGAATGCCGCAGGGCATTCGGCAGCGTCGGGACGGCGCACAGCGTGGGTGAAGCGCTCGATAATGCGCAAGGCGACATAGTCGTCGTATGCGGCTCGTTTACGCTGTTGAAGGAGGCAAGGGAATGGACAGAGAAAAGGCAATAAAGGCCGTGGCAGATTTTCTTACTGCCGTCGGCGAAGACGTGACCAGGGAGGGCCTTAAAGATACGCCCGCCCGCGTGGCCGATATGTATGCCGAACTGCTTGCGGGCAACGGCGACGACGCGGCAAAACACCTTTCAAAGACTTTTGCCGTGCAGTCGGGGAATATAGTAATAGAAAAGGATATAACCTTTTCGTCAATGTGCGAACACCACCTTATGCCGTTCTTCGGAAAGATGGCAATCGCCTATATTCCGCAGGGCAAGGTGGCGGGGCTTTCAAAACTTGCGCGCACGGTGGAAGTGTATGCCCGCCGCCTGCAATTACAGGAACAGCTCACTTCTCAGGTTGCGCAGGCGGTGTATAAAAACCTTTCGGCGCGCGGCGTACTCGTAATCTGCGAGGCCGAGCATACCTGTATGACCTGCCGCGGGGTTAAAAAGTTCGGCTCTAAAACGGTGACATACAGCATTGCGGGTGACTTCCCTTCCGAAAAAATAACAGAGGTGGCGGCGCTTATAAAATGATTATAGGAAACAGAAATTTTAACGGCGGAACTCACGTAATGGCTATAATCAACCTTACGCCCGACAGCTTCTGGCAGGGCAGCAGGGTTGCGGCAGACAATGCGCTCGCCGCGGCAGAGCGCGCCGTTGAAGAGGGCGCGGAGTTGCTCGATATAGGCGCGCAGTCCACCCGCCCGGGGTATACTGAGGTAGCCGCCGACGAAGAAATAAGCCGCTTTCTGCGGCCGCTTGCAGAGATAAAGAAGAGGTTCGGCGTTCCTGTCTCGGTCGATACTTATTTTGAAAAGAGCGCGCGTGCCGCGCTTGACGCGGGCGCGGATATGATTAACGACGTGTGGGGGCTCACCCACGACGAAGGAATGGCGGCAACCATAGCCCGCTACAATGCCTCCGTGTGTATAATGCACAATGCAAAGGAGCAGCTTTCGGGCGACATCTGGGGGCCGATAAACTCCTTTTTAAGTCGTTCCGTCGATATGGCGCTGGCCGCGGGAATAGATAAAAACAAAATCTGCCTCGACGGCGGAATAGGATTCGCCAAAGACAGGGAACAGAATTTTGAACTTCTTAACGGCTACGAAAGGCTTTCGGCCCTCGGCTATCCGCTGCTTCTGGGCGTAAGCCTGGTGACCTTTCTTCTGATGAGCGCGTCGCCTTTAGATCCGCTGCAGACCAACGTGGGCGAGACGGCGCTTGGGTCCATGAGCCGGGAACAGGTGGAAAACCTGAGAGCCTACTGGGGTGTGGACACCCCGGCGGCAGAGCGGTATCTCGGGTGGCTGGGAAATGCCCTGACAGGAGACCTGGGAGAATCTCTTCTCTACCGGCAGCCGGTGCTTGCGGTGGCGGGCCAGAGGCTGTCCGGCTCGGTGCTTCTTCTTCTCACCGCCTGGCTGCTGTCCGGGATCCTGGGGCTTGCTCTTGGCGTCCTTTCCGGCGCTTTCCGGGGGAGGCTTCCGGACCGGCTGATCCGGGGATACTGTCTGGTGATCTCCAGCACCCCGGCCTTCTGGCTTTCCATCCTTTTGCTTCTGATCTTCTCGGTATGGCTTGGCTGGCTGCCGGTGGGTCTGTCAGTGCCTGCAGGCATGGAGGCTCAGGCGGTGACGGCTCTGGACCGGCTGCGCCACGCCATCCTTCCGGCCCTGACCTTAAGTATCACCGGTGTGGCAAATATTGCGCTCCACACCCGGGAGAAACT
>URMT01000080.1 GCA_900549005.1 uncultured Eubacteriales bacterium
CGTCTACGCACACCGTGACCGCACCGTCGGAAGAGTGACCTTCGTAAAACGCGCTTGCGCACCTTCTCCTCTCGCCGTCGAGCTTGTCTAAGTCGATATCGGCAAAGGTGAGGCCGTTTTCAAACAGCTTGCTCTCATTTAAAACGGAGCCGTTTTCGCAGATTACGTTATGGCCCGCAAACACCATATCGGTGGTGCTTTCGCCGTCGCCCGCGTCGCAGTATACGTATCCGCAGATGAGCTTTGCCGACTGCATTCTAACCAGGCTTCTTCTGTATTCTGCCTTGCCCGCAATTTCGTCGCTGCACGAAAGGTTTACTATTATATTCGCCCCCGCAAGAGCCTGGCGCACCGACGGAGAATCGGGCACCCACAAATCTTCGCATATTTCGGCAGACACCGTAAAATGCGGCATATTTGAATCGGCAAATACAATATCGGGGGTGAAGAACACGATTCTGCCGCGCCACTCTGCCGATTTTACGCCCTTTTCCGCAGGGCAAAAGTGCCGCTTTTCGTAAAACTCGCCATAATTGGGAATGTGGCTCTTGGGGACAAACGCACGGATATCGCCGCCATTATAGACGGCGGCGCAGTTATAAAGCCGTCCCTTTACCTCGACGGGCGCGCCCACAAATATCAGCGGCCCTGCGGGAAGATTTTCGGCAAGCCATAAAAGCGCCTCTTCCGCGGCAGCAATAAGCGCGCGCTGGTTGAAGAGGTCGCCGCAGGTATAGCCCGTTACGCACAACTCGGGGAATACAATGACCTGCGCGCCCTTTTCCGCCGCCTCTTTCGCGGCGGAAAGAATGTTGTTTGCGTTAAAGCGCACGTCCGCCACCCTTATTTCGGGAGTGGCGGCGCACACTCTTACGAAGCCGTATTCGTTCACGCCTTCTTCTCCTGGATGAGTTTATATTCTTCCCTTATCGACGCCTCTATTTCGGCCTTGACTTCGGGATTGTTTACAAGGAAGTCGCGCATCTTCTCTCTGCCCTGGGCAACTTTGTCGTCTTTATAGCTGAACCACGCGCCGCTCTTTTTGAGCACGCCGAACTCCACGCCGAGGTCGATAAGACAGCCCTCCTGCGAGATACCCTTGCCGTAGATGATGTCGAACTCCGCCACTCTGAACGGGGGCGCAACCTTGTTTTTTACTACCTTGCACTTGGTGCGGTTGCCTATTATGCCGTCGCCGTCTTTTAAGCTGTCGGCCTTTCTTATGTCCAGCCTCAAAGAGGCAAAGTATTTGAGCGCACGGCCGCCGGGGGTGGTTTCGGGGTTGCCGAACATTACGCCCACCTTTTCGCGCAGCTGGTTGATGAATATTACGCACGTTTTGGAACGGCTGGTTATAGCCGTCAGCTTTCTGAGCGCCTGCGACATAAGGCGGGCGAGAAGTCCCACGTGCGAGTCGCCCATATCGCCCTCGATTTCCGCCTTGGGGGTGAGCGCCGCAACGGAGTCCACCACTATCACGTCGACCGCGCTAGACCTAACGAGCGATTCGCAGATATCGAGCGCCTGTTCGCCCGTATCGGGCTGAGAGATATACAGCTCGTCGGTATTCACGCCGAGGTTTTTGGCATACACAGCGTCGAGCGCATGTTCGGCGTCGATAAACGCGGCAACGCCGCCCTGCTTCTGCGCCTCTGCGATTATGTGCAGTGCAACGGTAGTTTTACCCGAAGATTCGGGGCCGTAAATTTCCATTATCCTGCCGCGGGGCACGCCGCCCACGCCGAGCGCAAGGTCGAGCGAAAGGCAGCCCGTGGGAATAACTTCGAGGTCGGTGTTTACGGTTGCGTCGCCCAGTTTCATAATGGCGCCCTTGCCGTACTGCTTTTCAATCATTGCAACGGTTGAATTGAGCGCTTTGAGTTTTTCTTCGTTCATTATATTCTCCTGATAAGGTTTTTTACTTTATTTGATGTGCTTGTATACCAGAAACAGAGCGTAGTTTATTGCCGTATCGGTAATCGTCTTTCTGTCGCCCGAAAAATTGTATTTATATACCGACGCGCCCTCTTTGAGTCCTACCGCAATGTAGCACAGCCCCACGGGCTTTGCAGTATTGTCCGACTTTGGTCCGGCAATGCCCGTGGTTGCAACGGATACGTCGCAGTGCCCCTGGTTTATAAGCCCCATAGCCATCTGATAGGCAGTTTCGCCGGATACCGCGCCCGTCGATTTTATAGTCATCTCCTGCACGCCGAGGCGCTCTATCTTGGCCTCGTTGGCGTAAGTGTTCAGCCCCTCGAAATACACCTCGCTTATGCCGGGCACCTCGACGAGGCGCTGGCCTATGCCGCCGCCCGTAAACGATTCTGCCGCCGAAATCTTCATCCGCCTAAGTTTAAGAAGCTGGTAAAGCCGCTCTGCAAGCGTAATATCTTCGAGCGCGTAGATGTATTTATCGAGCGCGGCAACAAACGTGCGCACAACCTCGTCCACCATCATCTTGGGGTCGGTTTCGGAATACACCACCTCTATCGTGCAGTCGCCGTAACTTTCATATATATTACATTCAAGGGCGGGGTTAATCTTTTTAGCCTTTTCAACTGCCTTCAAAATTTCGGCGCGGGGAGCGCCCACCGCCTTGATATACGATTTGCCTGTTTTTTTGCCGTACTTTTTGGCAAGATATGCCGCAACCTGCGAAAAACTTGCGGCGTTGCCTCCGTCTGTAAAGTATAAAAATACGGTAAAATCTTTGCCGTCCATCGTGCCCGCCATATCGAAGTCGCCGCCGTACAATGGCTCTAAAAACTCCTTCAAGGTCTCTTCCATAGAGCGCGGGCACAGAATTACGGTATTTTCAAAGTTTTCGCGGCAGTCTTTGAGTTGCGATACGATATCCTTCGAGCTGTCGTAAGCCACCACCGCAACTTTATCAAAATATATTCCCTCGGTTGCAAAGGCGCGCACGCAGGGAAAATATTCGGCAGTATCCTGCCATAATTTTTTATTTTTGAGTACTACCAGACAATTTCTCATCTTTCATCTTTTAAGTACGTTTATGTTTTTTACTATATAATTGACGCCCGAAAGCACCGTAAGCACAATCGCCGCCGCAAAGAGCACGAGCCCGACATAGTTTACTATGTCTGCCCCCACGCCCGAGGTGAGTTCGTATATTCCGCCGCTTATGAGCAGAACCACCACCGAGGCGTCCTGGAACACCGTTTTATATTTGCCGAACATATCGGCAGCTATTACAACGCCCGCGTCGGCCGCAACCATACGGAATCCGCTTATTATAATTTCGCGCGCAAGTATGAGGGCAACGCCGCACCCAGCAACTATTACCGCCCATTCGCCGAGGTTTATTGCAAAGATGAAAGGCTTCGTGAGTAGCACGATAAACGCCGTCGCAACAAGCACTTTATCTGCGATAGGGTCGAGGAATTTGCCGAGGTTGGTGACGAGGTTGTATTTTCTTGCTATCTTGCCGTCGAAGAGGTCGGTTAAAGAAGCGGCCGCAAACACGACGAGCGCAACGAAGAAGTGACCCGTAAATTGCAGGTAAAAGAACAGCACGAATACGGGAATCATCACCATTCTGCTTATCGTCAGTTTGTTGGGGAGGTTCATTATCCCCTTGCCCTTTGCAAATTTATAAAACTTGTCGCCGCCGAACTTTTCTTCGTCGGGCTGCGCCTTTTCGTCGGTTATGCCTGACTGCGCGTCCGTTTCCTGTTCCTGCGGATTCAATTGCTCGTTCACTCTGCGTAATCCTCCGTTCTGCCGTAAAGATTGTAGCTGTCGGCGTCCTCTATAATCACGTCGTAATACCTGCCCTGTTCGGCCTCGGCGGCATTGAAGAACACAACGCCGTCGATGTCGGGCGCCGAAAAGTATGCCCTGCCCGAAAAGCAGGTTTCGTCGTCGGCGATTCCGTCGCACAGCACTTTCAGCTTTTTGCCTATGTACGAGCGCATACGTTCAAGCGATATGCCGCGCTGTATTTCATACATATTTTTAACGCGCTTGCGCTTTGTTGCCGCGGGAATCTGACATTTAATCTTGTAAGCGGGCGTGCCCTCTTCCCTTGAATAGGCGAAAAAGCCGCAGTTATCGAGCTTGGCCTCTTTCAAAAATTCGCCGAGAGCGGCGCTCTCTTCCTCGGTTTCGGTGGGGAAGCCGCATATGAAGGTCGAGCGTATGGCAATACCGGGTATCTCTGCCCTAAGTTTATTTATAAGGGCCAGGTACGATAAGCGCGTGCCCCGCCTGTTCATCATTTTAAGCACCCTGTCTTCGCTGTGCTGGAAGGGTATGTCGAGGTATTTTATTATCTTGGGATTGTCTCGCACCTCGGCAATGAGGTCGTCGTCTATCATCTCGGGGTAGCAGTACAACAATCTTACACTGTTAATGTTGACAAGTGCTGTCAGCTTTTTTAAAATTTCACAAAGTTTTTTTTCGCCGTAGAGGTCGATTCCGTAGCGGGTGACGTCCTGCGCGACGAGAATGAGTTCTGAAACGTCGCCGAGATTTGCCGCCTCTTCGACGAGTTTTTCCATAGGGTAGCTGAAATATTTTCCGCGTATCGATGGAATGAGGCAGTACGTGCAGCGGTTGTTGCAGCCGTCGGCGATTTTGAGGTAGGCATAGTGCAGCGGGGTTGTTACCACTCTTTCGCAAGTGAAGGGGTTTTTACCCTGCCCCACCATACTGCACCTGCCCTCTTCATACGCCCTTTCAAGCGCTTCAAAGAACACGTCGTAGTCGTACGTACCCAAAAACACGTCGGCTTCGGTGAGCTGGCTGTAAATGTCGCCTATAAATTTCTGTGGCAGGCAGCCCGTTACCACCAGCTTTTCAAGACAGCCGCGCGCTTTTTCGTCGGCGCAGTCGATTATAGTCTCTATCGCCTCTTTTCGCGAATCGTTCAGAAAGGAGCAGGTGTTTACTATGAGCACCTGCGCCTTCTGTATATCGTTTGTGATTTCACAGCCGCGCGCCGCGATTGCCGCAAGCAACTTTTCGGCGTCAACCCTGTTTTTATCGCAGCCGAGCGAAATAAGCCCGAACTTTTTTGTGGTAAAATCAGTCATCCACGTCTCCGTAGGTATTGAAGAATTCTTCCTGCGAGAGCAGGACTTTCCTCGACTTCGAGCCTTCGGCCTTGGTTATGTAGTTCATATTCTCCATCCAGTCAACAATCTTGCACGCCTTGATGTAACCTATGGGGAAACGGCGCTGAATCATTGAAACTGACGCCGCGTTTGACATTACGCAGTATTTGAGCGCCCTGATAAACGTATCGTCCACCTTGGTCTCTTCGCTGCTCTCGGCTCCCTCGGCAAGGCTTGAAGTCTGTTCCGGCTCTTCAACCTTGTTGATGAAGTCTGAAACGCTTTGGTCGAAGTAAGTTTCGTTGTGCTGTTTGATGAAGTCGGTAACCCTCTGTACTTCGGGCGTATCCACAAAGCAGCCCTGTATGCGCATAAGCTCGGGACGCTCTGCCGAGCGGAAGTACATATCGCCCCTGCCGAGCAGTTTTTCTGCGCCGCCCACGTCGAATATGGTGCGCGAGTCGTCGAACGAACCCACCTTGAAGCCTATCCTTGTGGGCAGGTTCGACTTTATAAGGCCCGTTATGCAGTCTACCGAGGGGCGCTGTGTGGCAAGAATGAGGTGAATGCCCGCCGCGCGCGCCTTCTGCACCAGCTTTATGATTCTGCTCTCTATGTCCTTCTTGGCCTGCAACATCAAATCGCCGAACTCGTCGAGCACTATTACAATCTTGGGCAGTTTTTCAAGCCCCTCTTCAAGATGGCTGTTATATTCGTTGATGTCCTTGGTGGCAACCTTTACGTGCCCTTTGGCGTTTTCGCCCGTTTCGGTCATCTCTTTGAACAGCGTGTACCTGCGCTCCATCTCCTTTATTGCCCAGTTGAGCGCCTTTATCGCCTTATCAACGTCGTAGATAATCTCGTTAATCATAAGGTGAGGGAGCTTGTCGTAGCTTATGAACTCAACCTGTTTGGGGTCAACAAGAATGAAGCGCAACTCTTCGGGGCCGTATTTATACAGCAGGCTGATAAGGAGCGAGCTTAAACAGATTGATTTACCGCTGCCCGTGGTACCTGCAACAAGCAAGTGGGGCATCTTGGTAATGTCGGGGCAGATGCAGGCGCCCTCTACGTTTTTGCCAAGCGCAAAAGTGAGCGAATTTGTTTTGGCGTTCATATAAGCCGTGGACTGCATCATACCTTTCAGTCCTACAACGCTGCGCTTGCTGTTGGGAACCTCGATTGAAAGCGCGCCCTTGGAATAGTTGAGGTAGGCGTTTACGTTCTCCTTTTTGAGCGCCATAGCAATCGACTCTCTGTACCTTAGCGAAGCCTTTATGTTGGTTCTGTCGCATATTATCACGTCGAAGCGGGTAATTGCAGGGCCCACAACCACGTCGGAAATATAACACTCTATTCTGAAACTTTCAAGCGTCTCTACTATTATGCGCTTGCTCTCCTCCACCTCTGCCGTGTCTGTGGCGGTGGACTCGGGGTAATCGTCGAGAAGGTCGAACGAGGGTCGCACATACTTCTTCCACACGTGGGGCGGCTTCTGCTCTTCCTTGGGTTTTTCCTCCGCCGCGTCAGTTTCCTGCACGGCGTTCGGTTCGCGGCGCACGGGCTGGACGGGCGGCTGTGGCTGAGAAGACAGAGGCGCAGACCTGTCGGGTTCCCTCCTTACGGCGCCAAGCTGAGAATCTTCGATTTCTGCGGAATCGTCGTCAAACAGGTTGGCGTTGCTTCTGCGCGACGAGAGCCTGCTCACGTCGGGCTCGACGCCACGTCCTTCAAGACGCGAATTCGAGGAAGAGAACAGCGAAGATATGCCGCCTGCGCCTTCGTTGCCGTCGGATACGCCGTCGCCGCGGCTGCGGGAAATATCCGAGGGCGACTCGCTGAATCCCGCAGTTCTGCGCGGAGGTTCTGCGCCGCCCGCGGGAGCGGAATTTTCGGTGCTGTCCGTACTGTCCGTAAACATATCGTCGTTTCTGCGGCTGAAATCTCCGCGGGAAAGATTGCTGTCGGAAGCAGACTGTGCCTCGTTGCCGCGCGAAACGGTAAAATCTGTTCCGCGGGAAGAGGTAAAATCTGTTCCTCGCGACAAATCGCGGCGGTCGGTACCTGCGGCGTCATCTCTTCGCAATGCGCCCGCCGAATCGTCCCTGCGCAAAAAGTCGTCTCCGCGGACATTCTCGCGGCGGTCAACCCTGTCCGCAAGCCTGTCCGACGAGCCGAAGAGCGCGTCGTCAAGCCTGCGTGAATCTGCGCGCGGGGCGGGGAACTGCTCTGCCGGCGTATCGACGGCAGGCTGTTCAGGTGACGGCTCCTCCTCTCCAAAGTTTTCAGAGAGTTCGGGGCGGTCGTCCTGTTCGGTTTCGGGTGCACCGAAATCGATATCGTCGAAATTATCGTCTGTATTATCTGAACCGAAAGAATCTCCCGCACCGTACGATGCGCCTTCGTCTGCGCGGGGCGCATAACTATTTGAACTGCCCGAATAGTAATTGTCGTCAGAAAGCGGCGAAGTGTTTTCT
>URMT01000081.1 GCA_900549005.1 uncultured Eubacteriales bacterium
CAACAACAATAACAACAACCAGAACAACCAAAACCAAAACAACAACAATAACAACCCCAACCAGAACAACCAGAACCAGAACAATCAGGGAGGGGGTGGTTCTTCCGGTCAGCAGGCACCGCAACGCTTGTCCCCTTCGGACGTGCCGGGTTCATTGGCAGCAATTTCATATATCATATGCTCGGCAAATACCCCGATTGCCGCATAGTATGCCTCGATAAACTTACTTACGCGGGCAACCTCCGCACGCTTTCGGGCGCCCTTAAAGACGGGCGTTTCAGGTTCGTGCGGGGCGATATCGCCGACGGTGATTTTGTGTATCGCCTGTTCGGTGACGAAAGGTTCGACGCGGTGGTAAATTTTGCCGCCGAGAGCCACGTTGACAGGAGCATAGTAAACGCCCGCCCCTTCCTCGTCACCAATATAATAGGAACGCAGGTTCTTCTGGATGCGTGCAACAGATACGGCGTCGGGCGGTTCCACCAGATTTCTACCGACGAGGTCTACGGCGACCTGCCGATAGAAAGAGGCGACCTGCGCTTTACCGAAAATTCTCCGCTCCGCCCTTCCAGCCCGTATGCCGCCAGTAAGGCATCTGCCGACCTGTTGGTTCAGGCATATTGCCGCACGTACGGCACTTTTGCAACAATTTCGCGCTGTTCAAACAACTACGGCCCTTACCAGTTTCCCGAAAAGCTGATACCGCTTATGATAACGCACGCGCTCGCGGGTAAAAACCTGCCGGTATACGGCGACGGAAAGAACGTGCGCGACTGGCTGCACGTTTCGGACCATTGCCGCGCGATAGACGCAATTCTTCGCGGCGGCAGGGCGGGGGAGGTGTATAACGTGGGCGGGCGCTGTGAATTGCCCAACACGGAAGTCGTAAAACGAATACTCGGACTGTTGAATATGCCAGAAAGCCTCATTGAGTTCGTGGCGGACAGAAAGGGGCACGACAGGCGCTATGCCACAGATTGCTCGAAGACGGAGAGCGAACTTGGGTGGAAGGCCGAAACCGACTTTTCCGTCGGTCTGAAACAAACTGTGCGCTGGTACCTCGATAACCGAAGCTGGTGGGAAGAAATTTTAAGCGGCGAATATAAAAAATACGAAGAAGGCCTGTCCGATGGAAGGTAGCGTGGGCAGTGCGCCCGCGGGCGGCGAAAAATTTTATTTCGGTTTTTTAAGCGGCAACGCGCTCAAAATTCTGGCGTGCCTTCTGATGCTCACAGACCATATCGGAATGATTTTATTTCCCGGGGTGTCCGCCCTGCGTGCCGTTGGCAGGCTTTCTATGCCCATATTTGCCTTTATGTTTGCAGAAGGCTGTCACTACACACGGCACAAAATCAGGCGCTTCGCGCTCGTCTTTGCGCTCGGCCTTGTCACAAGCGCGGGCATATCGCTCGTAAACGAAAGGGCAGAGGGCAACATTCTTATAACTTTCAGCCTGTCCTGCCTTATAATATACAGCCTTGCATTGCTGAAAGGCGCGGCGTTTGCGCACAGGCCGAAGGCGGTTGCGGCGTCGTCGGCCGCCCTTGCGCTTTCGCTCGGCGCAAGCATATACCTTTGCTGTTTTTCGCCCGTGCATATAGAGTACGGCCTTGCAGGCGTGCTGCTTCCCGTCACGGTGCGGCTTTCAGATTTTAAATCGTACGGCGCGAGCGGACTGCTTGCCGAACTTTACACTCCCGCAACTGCCTTTTTGCTGTTTTTTGTGGGATTGGTGGCGCTCACGGCGGCGCTCGGAGGCAGTCAGGCTTACTGCCTCATTGCAATAGTGCCCCTTCTTATGTACAGCGGAAAGAGGGGGAGGCTCAGGCTTAAATATCTGTTTTATGCCTTCTATCCCGCACATCTTGCCGTGCTTTACGCCATTTATTTTATAGCTTCGCCCGCGCTTGCGTTTGCCTTTGCGTGAGCGGAGCGCAAAGTTCATACTGAATCTGTTTACGGGCGCGGGCTTTTAAAGCCCGCGTCTGTATGCTTTATAAGGCGCGCAAAAAAAAGAATGTGCCGCGGGTTTAAAAAACCCGCGGCACATTCTTTAAATGATATGGGGATAGAAATGTCTGTCAGTTGCGACGGCGGAAACAACTTGCCGCAGGGCAAGTTACTTCTGCCAGCTCTGAGTTTCTGAATGAACGTGAAGTTTATAAGCAGGGTCAGGCGAAGAAACTTTGCGTATCGTGCATCTGTCGGAACAGGTTCCGCTCAAAGCGGTTATTTCACACTTCTCTTCAAGCCTTATTTTAAAGGCGTATACGTGCCCGTCCTTCGTCTTTCCCTCAATTTCTTTGCCGTTGCAGGTCAGCTTTACGCCGCCCGTGCAGTTGGTGTATACCTTTATCGTAGTATTTCTGCCCGTGCGGTTTTCAAAGCGCTTGCCCGCAATGTGAACGAACGGCTGCTTGCTCCAATATGCCTTGTATACGTAAAAGCTGTCTTTTCTGGTCTTGCGGTCAAAGGTTACAAGTCCCTTGTGGTTCATTCCGGGTTCGCCGCCCTGGTTCCTTGCATCGGCGGCAAAGTCGAACATATTCCACACGTACGTGCCCCACATATAGGGGTGCCTTTCAAAGCATCTTAACATAAACTCGTGGTAGTTTGCCTGGTATTCTTCGCTGTTGTCGCCGCGTCTGGGGTGCTTTGAATGGAGGTGGGGCATACATTCCGCGCCATATTCCGAATAGCCGAGCGCGCGTTTGGGGTACAGCGTGTGGAATACCGAAATCCACAAATCGTTCAGGAAGAATCCGGGCACGTACCAGCCGAGGTACAGGTTCCACGCTACCACGTCGGTTATGTGTGCAGACCTGTTGGCAAATCCGCACATCGCAAAGCACGCAAGGGTGGTAAGGCGGGTGGGGTCAAGCCTGTGTACCATATCGTTCATCTTTTTGTGGAATGCAAGCATATCCTTTTTATGCTTGTGATACATCGTTATTTCGTTCGATACGCCCCACATTACGATGCAGGGGTGGTTGTACTGCTGGTAAATCAGCTCTTTCATCTGGCTTTCGGCGTTTGCGTTTGCCCCGGGCATATGCCGCGATATATAGGGTATTTCAGCCCATACCACAAGGCCCGCTTCGTCGCACAGGTCGTAAAAATAGTCGTCGTGCTGGTAATGCGCAAGCCTCAGCGTGTTGGCGCCTATCTCCTTAATCAGCGCCATATCCTCGTCGTGCATCTGCTTTGTGAGTGCGTTGCCCACGCCGGGCCTGTCCTGGTGCCTGCATACGCCGCGGAGGGGGTAGCTCCTGCCGTTTAATATAAAGCCCTTTTTCGGGTCTATCGCAAAGCTGCGGAAGCCGAATTTTTTGGTTATGCTGTCGCACACCTTTCCGCCGCAAACAAGGTCTGCCTTCGCGGAATAGAGGTAGGGGTCTTCGGTGCCGTTCCACAGGCGGGCGTTTGCAATGGCTATTTCCTCGCCGCCCGCGCCTTCTGCAACTTTATTGCCGTCGCGGTCAAATATTGCAACTTTCACTTCGCCCTCGCCGCTCACATATCCGTCAACCTTTACCTTGCATTCGTTGCCGCATACTGTGGGGGTAATTGCAATTCCGGGCGCCCCGTAAAAGTCCAAATCGAAGTGGTTTTTGCTTACCAGAACAAGATTTACGTCGCGGTATATTCCGCCGTAAAAAGTAAAGTCGGCCGTCTGCGGGTATACGCGCTCGTTCTTTGAATTGTCGGCGTATACGATAAGCACGTTCTCTTCTTTCAGAAGGTCGGTCACGTCGCAGCGGAAGGTGGAATATCCGCCGTCGTGCGAGGCAACTTCCTTGCCGTTGAATATTACGCGCGCAGAGGAGTTCACTCCCTTGAATTCAAGGTACAGCCTGCCGTCTTCTTCAAGTGCGGGTGCGGAAAAATGTTTTACGAAAGTGCAGGTGCCGCGGTAATAATCGTTGCCGCCGTCCTGTCCGTCTTTTCCGTTCCAGGTATAGGGCAAATCGAGCTGCACGCCATCGGCGCTCTCGGCCTGTTCGGGCGCGGGCGCGGCCTTGATGAACTTCCAGCCGCCGTTAATGTTTATAATGTTTCTCATCATTCCTCCGTAATTTGTTTTTTTATTACATTATATATGTTAAAACACAACGCCGCAAATATCAATAGCAATTTTCGCTCAAAAGTATTGCGTTTTTCTCTTAATTTGCTGCCCTGCTATTTTTTCGCGGGCAATAAAAAAGCGGCGGGAGCGTCCGCCGCTTTTTTTAACGTAAGGTTAGTTCATTCATCGGGAAATTCGTTTGCGCTCAGCGTTTTGCGGTAGGCCCTGAAAAAGGTGGAGTAGTTCATAAACCCCAGCTTTTCGGCCGCCTCGCACTTCTTCATTCCGTTCATAATCAGCGAGTGTGCAAACAGAATCTTTTTGGAGCGCACGTACTGCATAACGGGAATGTGCATATACTTGCGGAATTCGTTGCTTATATACGACTTGGAATACATCAAATCGTCGGCAAGCGTTTCAAGCGTAATCTCTTCGGTAATGTTATTGTTTATGTGCGTTATTATCTTTTCTATAAACGGATTGGCCTTCTGTTTTCCAAGGCTTGCCGTCCTGTTCATCATAATAAGCAGCTTTGCAAGTTCGCCCAAAAACAGAGTGTGCGTCTCTTCCTTGGAAAAGTTCTTTTCGTATTCGTCCAGCCCCGTAAAAATCGTGGCGTAGGCGGAGGTATCGGTAAAGAACGGCCTGTGCGCAAGCAAAGTATCTTTGATATAGTCGGGCACCATAATTTCGGGGAATTTCAGCACATATCTTTCGTAAGATTTTTCGCGCAGGTTTACGGTGGCAAAATGGTACTTGCCCGGTGAGATTAAAACCACGTCGCCGGGCCTGAGTGTGCGCGTTTCCGATTCCACCGTATAGTCAACGTCGCCCCGCACGAAGTAAATAATCTCGATAAAAGCGTGCATATGCTTATAATACTCTTCCGTGGGGGAAGAGGTGTTGTCTATTTTATGGGCAAAGTCGATATTGCCGTAAACAAAGCTGAACATATCATATGTATTGTAGCACGATTGTCAGAAAATTGCAATACGGTTGTGTAAAAAATGCAAATAATTTTCATCGGTTGACCGCAAAGTATCGGTTTTGCATTAAAATTGCAATATTTTTATATAAAATATGTAATTGTATTTCACAAAACGGAAAGGTATAATAAAAGGCGTAACATAAATGGGTTTACAGCCCCTTTTTTTACGGCCGCCGCGGCGGAAGCCGTGCGGAAAAAAATCTATTTTTACAGGGTGTTAATGATGGCAAATTCCCAAAAAAAGCGGAGCATTTTCCAGAATCCTCTGCTGTCTACAAAGGTAAAGTCTGCTAACGTAAAGCCTCCCGAACTGCTCATAGGCTACTTTCTCGGCCCGTTCGGCGCGTTGCTTGCAAGCGGCATCTTTACCAGTTTCCTCAATCAGTACTGGACTGACGTGCTTTTTGCCGACTACACGACGGCAGTCGGGTACGAAACCGTCATAAAAGACGGGGTTGAAACGCAAAAAGCAATTATGGGTTTTGCGGCCGGTTCGCCGGTAGGTACGTTCCTGTCGCTATTGCCGCTGATTTCAACCATACTCATAGTGGCTGGCAACCTGTTTGTGGGCCAGCTTATAGAGCGCACCAAAACGCGTGCGGGCAAGGCAAGGCCCTGGATGCTCCTCTCGTCGGTATTGCTTACAATAGGCTGCATAGTGCTGTTTATTGCGCCGATGGGCAACGGAACGGATGTCCCCGTGCTCACGATGGTGCTCACGGCCATTGCTTACAATATCTATTATGCGATAGCTTATCCTATGTATAACACGGCGAACAGCACGCTCGTGCCCGTTTCCACGCGCAACAGCTCCCAGCGCGGACTGCTTGCTTCATTCACGAACTTCGCGCACCTCGGCGTTATGGGCGCGGGCGGAATGGTGTTCCCTATTATAGTCGGCTTTATAACTATTTACAGCGACCCTGTAAATAAGATAGTCGACCTTGGTGCAACCAAGACAAACTGGATGATTACCTTCATCGTAATAGGCATAGTTACCTTCCTCTTCGTGGTACTTCAATACTACTTCACCCGCGAAAGGGTCACCGAAGAATCTTTCCACCTCGAAAGCGAAGAAAAGCCCAAGGCCTCAATATCTATGGGCAAACAGTTCAAAGCGGTCGGCACCGACGCGTTCTGGTGGATTATTATAGGTTTTTACCTCATATTCCAGTTCTCGGGCTCGCTTAAAAACTTGTCATGCACATATTTCTGCAATCGTTTTGCCGACCTGCATATCGGCGGACTGCTTATCGGCAAGGGCACTTCGATGGCGATTATAAACGTTCTCGGCGCCGTTCCCATGGCCATCGCAATGGCGTTCATATGGCCTCTTTCGCGCAAATATGGTAAGCGCCTCGTAGTTATGGTCGGCCTGCTCGTGGGCGCCGCCGGCGGCGTTATAGCGGGTATCTGGGCGGATAATTTCTACGCCGTGTGCGTGGGAGTCGCGTTGAAGAGCTTCGGTTCTTCGCCCGCCTGCTATATGATTCTGGCTATGATTTCCGACGTTCTGGACCATCTCGAAGCCAAACACGGCTTCCGTTGCGACGGACTTACGATGAGCATTTACAGCTCGATAATGGCGGCCACCACGCCACTCGCACAGTCATTCTTCAACGCCATAAGTAGCGGCGGCGGCAATACCGCAATGGTGACCGTAAGCTATATCTGGATAGAAACGGGCGTGTACGTTGCCTGCGCGGTGCTTATGATATTCTTCATCGTAGAAAAGTTCCTCAAATCTGACAGGGAAAAGATACTCGACAGGCAGAAGGCCGAAGCGCTTGCCGCAGGCATAGAGTGGATAGAGCCCGAAGAGCGTCTGCGCCGCGAACAGGAGGAGGCAGAAAGGCTCTCCGAGGCGGCAAGGATTGCCGAACTCAGGGCCAAGTGCGAAAAGAAGGGCATCTCTTTCGAAGAGGAAGAGGCAAAGTACCAGGCAAAACTTTCGGCAAAGCGCGAAGCTGCCGAAAGAAAGAAGGCGGCAAAGGCGGCCAAGAAGGAAAAGAAGTAATGAAGATGACCTTTCGCTGGTATGGCGAAAAAGACAGCATACCCCTTGAATACATAAAACAGATACCCAATATGAGCGGCGTCGTTACCGCGGTATACGATGTTCCCGTGGGCGAGGTGTGGCCGGTGGAAAAGATTGCCCGCCTCAAAAAGCTGTGCGATGACGAAGGGTTGGAGATGGAAGTTATAGAGTCCGTCCCCGTACACGAAGATATAAAGCTCGGCAAGCCCACGCGCGACAAACTTATTGCGAACTATGCGCAGACTATCCGTAACTTAGGCAGGTTCGGCGTAAAGTGCATATGCTATAACTTTATGCCCGTGTTCGACTGGCTGCGTACCGATTTAAAGACGGTTGCGCGCGACGGAAGCACGTCGCTTTCGTACTGCCACGAACAGCTTTTAAAGCTCGACCCGCACGACCTTCACCTGCCCGGCTGGGACGAA
>URMT01000082.1 GCA_900549005.1 uncultured Eubacteriales bacterium
ACCCGTTATGGACGTGTTATGCGGCAAAATTACTGCTCGCATTTTCAAGGGTTGATGGGCAGGAGGAAAGTAGGGCTTTCACCTTGTCTTGCTTGCTTCTCTGAACCCGTTATGGACGTGTTATGCGGCAAAATTACTGCTCGCATTTTCAAGGGTTGACGGCGGCGTAAGCCGCAACGTTGCCGCAAGGCAACTTATCACGCGCGGCAAGCCGCGCTCATCACTAATCACTCCCAAAAGCAACTCATAACTGAAACTTTCTTCTGTCATTTCGAGCGGAGTGAACCGAAGGTGAACGCAGTCGAGAAATCTCAACATTGTGTATTTTTGAGATTTCTCCGTGCGGGCTATGCCCTTAGTCGAAATGACAATGGCAGCATTACTTTCACGCGGGCAAATCCCGCTCATCACTTGCGCCAACAGGCGCAATCATCGCTTATCACTCTGCGTAAGCGGCTTACCGCGCTCATCACTCATCACTCATCACGCCCAAAAGCAACTCATAACTTCAATTGGTGCGGCAATATGCCGCAATTACTTATAAATTCTTTATCATTTAAACGTGGTTTTAATTATGGACAGAATGCGCGAACTCGTGGATAAACTCAATAAATGGGCGCACGAATATTACGTGCTGGATAACCCCTCCGTGCCGGACAGTGAGTACGATAAGTACTACGACGAGCTGAAAAGGCTGGAAGAGGATACGGGCGTAGTCCTTCCCGACAGCCCCACCCGCAGGGTGGGCGGCGAGCCGTTGAAGGCCTTTTCGCGCCATAAGCACATTGCGCGGCTTTACAGCCTGGATAAGGCGGTAACTTCCGACGAGCTCGACGCCTTTTTCACGCGCGTAAAAAAGCTGGTGCCCGACCCCGAATTTACCGTGGAATACAAGTTCGACGGCCTCACTATGTGTTTAACTTACGAAAACGGCGTGTTCGTGCGCGCAACAACGCGCGGCAACGGCATCGAGGGCGAGGACGTCACGGCGCAGTGCCTCACCATAAAGTCGTTCCCGCTCACCATTTCGTATAAGGGCGTGGCAGAGGTCAAGGGCGAGGCGGTCATCCGCCTGAGCGTGCTCGAAAATTACAACAAAACTGCGGCAGAGCCGCTTAAAAACGCGCGCAACGCCGCGGCGGGCGCAATACGCAACCTCGACCCGACGGTTACGGCAAAAAGAAGGCCCGAAATTTATTTTTACGATATAAATTATATGCAGGACGGCGCCCCCGCCACGCAGGAAGAGTGCTTCGCCTGGCTCAAAAAAGAGGGCTTCAAGGTGTTCCCGTACTACCGCCTGTGCAGGACGGACGACGAGGTAAAGGACGCCATAAACGAAATTGAAACCGAGCGCCGCAACATAGACGTTCTGACCGACGGCGCGGTAATCAAGCTCAACGACGTCGCCTCGCGCGATGTTCTGGGCAGTACCGATAAGTTCCCCCGCTGGGCGATAGCATATAAATTCGAGGCGGAGGAGGTAGTCACCCGCGTGCGCGAAGTCAAATGGCAGGTGGGCAGAACGGGCAAACTCACGCCCCTCGCCATACTCGACCCCGTAGACCTCGCGGGCGTAACGGTCAGCCGCGCCACCTTGAACAACTTCGGCGACATAGTCCGAAAGGACGTAAAGACGGGCAGCAAGGTGCTAATCCGCCGCTCCAACGAGGTTATACCCGAAATTCTGGGTACGGTGGAGCACGTGGAAGGCAGCGCCGAGGTGCAAAAACCCACCGTGTGCCCCTATTGCGGCTCACCGCTTACCGAAGTAGGCGCAAACATATTCTGCCCCAACACCGACTGCACGCCCAGGATAGTTGCAAAACTTACCCATTTTGCCTCAAAGGGCGCGATGGATATAGAGGGCTTTTCAGAAAAGACTGCCGAACTTTTGCACAAAAAGTTCGGTTTGAAGTATGCTTCGCAGCTCTACGGCCTCACGGCCGAAAAGTTGTTGGAGCTTGAAGGCTTCAAGCAGAAGAAGGCCGAAAACCTTATAAATTCCATAAACAAGAGCAGGAATGTCACGCTCGACCGCTTCGTCTACGCTCTCGGCATAGACGGCGTGGGCAAAGTTGCGGCGGGCGACCTTTCTAAGGCCTTTGCGGATATCGGCGCTCTCCGTTCGGCAGATGCGGCCGCTCTCCTTTCGCTCGACAATATAGGCGAAGTAACGGCCGAAACGATAGTAAATTGGTTCAACGACCAAGACAATTTAGCCGAACTTGACCGCCTGCTTGCAAATATCACCCTCACGCAGAAAAAGGCGGCGGAGGGGGGAGTTTTTGCAGGGTTATTCGTGGTGCTCACGGGCACCCTGCCCACCTACAAGCGCAGCGAGGCGCAGAAGCTGATTGAAGAAAACGGCGGCGTATGCCAGTCGTCGGTGACGTCGAAAACAAATCTCGTCGTGGCTGGGGAAGAGGCGGGCTCCAAGCTCGAAAAGGCAAAAAAACTTAACGTAAAAATTATTGACGAAGATGAATTTAAAACTATGCTCGGCCTCAATTGAGCCGCATATATGCTCTGATTATCGTAGTAAAACAGTAAAAAATGCCTGCGCTTTAAAAGGCGCAGGCATTTTAAATTTTATGTAAATAATTTTATTGTCGGCTGCTATTTTCCGCGTTATACTCCACGCTTGCGGCAGTCACAAAATAAACGGCGCGCGCACCCGCAGAAAGCAATTTTCTGCAAACTTCTTCGGCGGTGGCGCCCGTCGTTAAAACGTCGTCGACGAGCAGTATGTTTTTATCCTTCACCGCCGCGCGGTCGGAATATTCAAAGCACCCTTTCAGATTTTTAAGCCTGTCCGATTTAGAAAGGCTCTTCTGTTCGTCGGTGTCGCGCTTCTTTTTCAGCGCGTGCACAAGCGGAATATTTAGCCTTTCCGCAACTTCTGCGGCAAGCAGTTCGCCCTGGTTGTAACCGCGCGCCCTCTTGCGCCGCTTGGTTATGGGTACGTAGGTCACCGCATCGCACTTCGGCAACGCCATCGCCTTTTCTGCCATAAGTTCGCCCAGGTAGGCTTTCAGGTACTTCGCCCCGTTTTTGAATTTGAGGACGAGTGCCGCTCCTCCGCCCGAATATACCAGCGCCGAGGCACCCTTTTTATACAGCGGAGCCTCTGCCTTGCAGTCTATGCAGATTTCTTCGTGCGCCGTCTTTCTGCCGCATACAGGGCAGACTGTCTTGTCGTTGAAAATAACGGCAGGCGCACACTTTTTGCAAAAATGCCCGCCGTCAAAAATTTCAGCGCCGCATATGTCGCAGGTGATGTTCTGCGGGAACAGACTGTCGCGCACGGCAAGCAAAAAATCTTTCAGTTTCATATTGGTTTTTCAGACAGTTTTAGTGCCGCGTATTTGCTGTTGTTGAGATTTCTCCACGCGGGCTATATATAACCCTTGGTCGTAAGGAGCGAAGCGACGGAATAGCGATTGTTCGCTTTATAAGCGCAATCGCGTCAATGACAATAAGAATAAAGGTTCATAAAGACATATTCCCGCAGCAAATTTCAGCGCGGCAGCCCGCGCGTTAAAAAAATTTGCAAGGAATAATTTCTGAACCATAGCTGTTTCCAAATTTATTATGGCGAAAAAAGAGCAGCAGGGTTTCCCTGCGATACCTCTTTTTACGACAACAGTTTAAATCTCACGGAAAAGTATTTGCCAAAGGCAAAACTTTTCGTGAACCTTTAAAAATAAATAATGTTTGCAAGGCGGGTTTCCCGCCGCCGCAAGACCACATTTGCAGCGTAAGCTGGCTCACCGGAGGTGAATTCGCGCGACTATATAAATGAGGGCCCTTAATTGCCGCGAGAGACGAACATTGCAGTTCTTCAAACAGCGGACACCCGCTGTTTGTGCAATGTGAGATGAGCGAGGGCAAATCATAGCCCGAGCGGTGACCGAGCGCGGCGGCTACTTCACCGCACGCCGCGCGAGACCTTGGTTCCTAAACCTCACGAAAAATTCAGCTCTCGGCCAGAGCTGAATTTTTGTGAACCTTTACAGATATTTCTTCAAATCGTCCACCCTGTCAAGCCTCTCCCAGGGCAGGTTGGGCTTGCCGAAGTGTCCGTACGCTGCCGTCTGCAAATAAATCGGCCTGCGCAGTCCCAGCGTTTCGATGATGGAGTAGGGGCGAAGGTCAAATTCGCGCAGTACTATGTCTGCAATTTCGCCGTCGGGCAGTCTGCCCGTACCCTTGGTGTCGATGAATACCGATACGGGGGTAGATACGCCGATTGCATAGGCAACCTGCATTTCAACTTCGTCGGCAAGTCCCGCGGCAACCAGGTTCTTGCACACGTAGCGCGCCATATATGCCGACGAACGGTCAACTTTTGTGGGGTCCTTGCCAGAAAAAGCTCCGCCGCCGTGCGCGCACCTGCCGCCGTAGGTGTCAACTATAATCTTCCTGCCCGTAAGTCCGCTGTCGCCCTCGGGTCCGCCTATTTCAAACCTTCCCGTGGGGTTAATATAATACTTTGTTCCCTCGTCTAAAAGTTCGCCGGGAATAACCGCGTCGATTACGTATTTTTTTATATCTTCGCGCAGCATATCCTGGTAGACGTTTTCGTTGTGCTGGCAAGAAACTACCACCGTGTCTACGCGCTTGGGAACGCGGCCTTCATACTCCACCGTAACCTGCGTCTTTCCGTCGGGGCGGAGGTAGGGCAAAAGCCCGCACTTTCTCACGTCGGTAAGGCGCTTTGCCAGCCTGTTTGCAAGGTGTGCGGTGAGCGGCATAAGTTCGGCCGTTTCGTTGCAGGCGTAGCCGAACATCATTCCCTGGTCGCCCGCGCCTATAAGGTCGTTCAGGTCGCCGCCGCTGCGGTTTTCCACCGAGCTGTCAACGCCCATCGCAATGTCGGGGCTCTGCCTGTGTATGGCAAGGGTAATCTTGCAGTTGTCTGCGCGGAAGTTGCCGAAGGTATACCCGATTTTCGCCATAATATCGCGCGCAATCTTCTTGTATTTTACCTTGGCGGCGGTGGTAATTTCGCCCATTATAAGTATCTGGTTATACGCCGCGCAGCACTCAATCGCACAGCGCGCCATATTGTCCTGCGCCAGCACGGCGTCTAAAATGCCGTCAGAAATCTGGTCGCACAGCTTGTCGGGATGTCCTTCCGTAACGCTTTCGCTTGTAAAAAGTTTTTTCATAGTATATCCTTAAAAAATTTATAGCGTGATTAAAATTTTGTATATGCGGCGAAATACTGTGCCGCAAAGTATATCCTCTATTTTTTCCATTAAAAAAGCTCCGCCGACGCGGAGCATATCATTGCACAAATATTTACCCCATCGGTACGGCATTAGCACCTTGCATTGCAGGTTGCTGTGTGGTCAGCGGGCCGTTCCCTCGCACACTCTTAATAGGTTGTGCAAAGAGTATATCACCGCCGCGCCGCGCTGTCAAATAAAAACGCCGCTTTTATTGCATTATAAAAAAATTTGTTTTATAATAGTATGCGCGGCAGGGGCGCATAAGTTTAAGCTCCGCGCCGACTTGAATACAGAGAAGTGTTACAATGAACTGTACGCAATGTCCCGTAGCCTGCGGCGCCGACCGCGAAAAGGGCAGGGGAGCCTGCTCGGTGCAGGGGCTTAAAATAGCAAAATACTACCTTCACCCGTTCGAAGAACCCTTCATCTCGTTCAAAAACGGAAGCGGCTGCATATTCTTCTGCGGCTGTCCGCTAAAATGCAGGTTCTGCCAGAACTTTGAAGTTTCGCGCGCGACCCGCGGCAAGGATATAACGGTGGAAGAGCTTGCGGCTACTTTCAAAGAGCTTGAAGATATGGGCGCCGACAACATAAATCTCGTCAACCCCACGCACTATGTAAGCCACATTGCGCGCGCGTTCGAACTGTACCGCCCGCACATTCCCGTGGTATACAACACACACGGCTACGAACGGCTTGAAACGCTTGCCGAAGCCGCACAGTTCACCGATATCTGGTTGCCGGATTTAAAATTTATGAGCGAAGATATGGCGCGCCGCTACACCGCCCGCGCCGACTACGCAAAATACGCCCTTCCCGCCATAGAGTTTATGGCAAAAAAAGAGCCTTCGTTCGACGGCGAGGGCAAAATGCTTTCTGGCTGTATAGTGCGCCACCTTATAATGCCTATGGGCGTGGAAGATTCGGTAAATGTGGTAAATTTTGTGGCGACCTTGCCCGAAACGGTATATTTTAGCCTGATGAGCCAGTACACCCCTTGCGGCGACATAGCCTCAACCCCCGAACTTCAACGCAAAATAACCTCGCGCGAATACAATAAGGTACTCTCCGCTGTGAGCGCGGCGGGACTGAAAAACGTCTTTTTGCAGGATAAGAGCAGCGCGGGGGAGGGGTTTATACCGAAGTGGGACTGGTAAGGGGTTCACGAAAGGGCTCACAAAATTTCCGCCCTGGCCGAGTGCGGAAATTTTCGTGAATTTGAGAAACTAAGTTTCTCTGGCGGCATTTTTTAGGGCCCACGATTACAGAAATGCCGCCATTCACTTCCAGCGAGCCCGCTTGCGCGGCAAATTGTGTCGCGCGTAAGCGGCGAACTAAATTCGCCTTGCGCACATATTTGTTTTAAAAAAAATTGTCATTGACGCGATTGCGCTTACAGCGAACAATCGCTATTCCGTCGCTTCGCTCCTTACGAGCGCAGTCGCGCGAGGGCTATGCCCGCTGCCCTGCCGAGGCTCCCGAAGGGAAACGGCAGAGAAATCTCAACCGCAGGATGAAAGGACATTGTTTGCCACGATTGGCAAAAACTTACAGCTCATTATTTTTACTTTTTAATGCCTATATTCTATAATTTATGTTAGTCAATTTCAACAACGTCAATTTTGCCTATGCGGGCAATATTATACTCGAAAATATAAACTTCACCATAAACGAAGGCGAAAGGGTGGGTCTCATCGGCGAAAACGGCGCGGGCAAAACTACCCTTTTAAACCTCATTTCGGGCGACCTTCTGCCCGAAAGCGGCGCGGTTTCGCACAAAAACGGTATGTCGCTCGGCTTTCTCCGTCAAAGCGGCGGGCTTGAAGCCGAGGGCACCGTCTATTCAGAAATGCTCCTTGCGGTAAAGCCCCAGCTCGACGCGGTGGCAAGGCTTTCAGACCTCTCGTCGCAGCTTTCGTCGGCGGAGTACGGCAGCGCGCAGTACAGGGCGCTTTCCGCCAAGTACGAATCGCTCGAAAAATACATTGCCGCCCGCGACTGCTACAACGCCGAAGTGCGCGTAAAGACGGTGCTCGGCGGAATGGGTTTTGCGGGCCTCTTCGACCAGAAGATATCCACTATGTCGGGCGGGGAAAAGACGAGGTTGAAGCTCGCCCGTCTGCTTCTGGAAGAACCCGACCTTTTAATGCTCGACGAGAGCTTGAATCTTAATGTTACGCGAACCAGAATAATAGTCCGCCACAACAA
>URMT01000083.1 GCA_900549005.1 uncultured Eubacteriales bacterium
GCGAGCCGTAAAGGCTCGCCCGCGCCCGCCGTTTTATCAGAACTTTTTAGTATCGGTGCGATTTGCGCTTGCCGACAAAAGAAGGGCGGCAGTGTTTTTTCACTGCCGCCATTTTGGGAGGAATTGCAAGCTATAAAATGCAATTTTTACGTATAAGCGCAACCTGCCCGCAGGACGGGCGTCGCACGGCCGCTGAACGGACTTGCCCGTTTTTGCGGAAGTGCGGCGCCGCGTCACTGAAAGCAAGATTATTTTAATACTTTACGCAGCATAATGTCAAATAAATTAACTATGGTTAATAAAATTATTTTTTATCTGTTGAGCATTATCCTATGTACCGCGGCAGATTTACTTGAAGCCGATAAAAAATATATAAAAAACTGCAATGATTGCGGCATATTGCCGCACCAATTGAAAAGGGCGCAGCAAAAGCCGCGCCCGTTTATTTTTGCTCTTTACCCTTTGAAGAAGGCTTCTTCCCAGAGCCGTCCTCTTCTTTTTTCTCTTCATTCTGCCCGTCAGAGAGCATCTTTGCCATCTTTGCAAGCCTTTCGTCAGAAAGTTTTTCGGTAAGGCTGTCCAGCTTGCCGTATGCCATTTTGTCGTGATGAATTACCATAATATACTCTCCCCTTTCTTGCTCCGCAAAGCGCGCCGCAGCCGTACGGTTATATTTCGATAAGGTAGCCCGCCTCGCGCAGGGCGCACTCTATTTTATCGAGAGTGGCCTCGTCGGGGGCGGAAACCGTGTGGTAGTGATAGCCGTCGGTCACGGCCATAAGGGGCTTTGAAGCGCCGCTGACCAGCGAACGATAGAGTTCCTCCACGTGAGTGTTGTTATAAAGTTCTAACCTGGCGGCAATTCTGCCGTATACGCGGTGGTTTACGAAAATATCTTCCACCCTGCCGCCGAGGCCTATTATAAGGTAGCCTTCGTCCACAATCTGTTCGAAGGTGTGACGGCACTTGAACACGCGCGAGGCAAAGCTCTTTTTTGCGGTGAGCATATACCCGCGGTTGGTGGAGATTATGTCGAACCCGTTTGCACGGAGCATTGCAATATCCTGCACGATGACCTGCCGCGAAACGCCCAGCTTTTCGGCAAGGACGGCGGCGGGCAGAGCGTTATCGCTGTTGCCGACTATGGCAAGTATCTCTTTTCTTCTTTCTTCTGCTTTCATTTACAGATTTTCCTCCATAAAACGAAAAGAAATTTATATGTTTTATTAAAAAAGTTTTACTAAAATAATACCTTTCTAATCTGTCATTTCGACTAAGTGACCAAAGGGAGCGCACGGAGAAATCTCGGCAATAATTTTGATTTGAGATTTCTCCACTCGCTTTCGCTCGGTCGAAATGACATACTGGAAACCCCAGCTATAAATGGCAAACCAAACGCAAACGTAAAAATGACGCGGCGCGTTTACTGATAATAGTTGCAAGCAAAACACAAAAATTCAAAATAATAAACGCTTCAAGCAAAGTTTCCTTGCGCCACAGCACCTGTACGCGGCACGTTTACGGATAATAGTTGCAAGCAAGGCAAGGAGCGTGCGCATTTGACCGACGGGAGTTTACACAGAAGTAAATGACCGAGGCAAAGCGCAAGCGCGACACAGTATTGCGAAGTAAATATTATTCGGAAACAGGGTGAAGATTTTTGAGCGATAAATCGAGTATGGGCGCCGAATGCGTCAGCGCGCCGCTCGAAACATAGTCTACGCCCGTGCTCTTGATATTTTCTATATTCTCTTCGGTGACGTTGCCGCTGCATTCGGTGAGCGCGCGGCCGCCTATCATTTCAACTGCCCTCTTCATATCGGCGACGCTCATATTGTCGAGCATAATTATGTCGGCGCCAGCTTCCAAAGCCTCGCGGCACATATCGAGGTTTTCAACCTCCACCTCTATCTTGCGGACGAAGGGGGCATATTCGCGCGCCATCTGCACGGCCTTTTTAACGCTGCCCGCCGCGCCGATGTGGTTATCCTTTAAAAGTATGCCGTCGGAAAGGTTATAGCGGTGATTTGCCCCTCCGCCCACCTTTACGGCGTACTTTTCAAATATGCGCATATTGGGCGTTGTTTTGCGCGTATCGAGAAGGCGCGTTTTGCACCCTTCCAGAAGTTTTACCACGCGGCGTGTGTAGGTTGCAATGCCGCTCATACGCTGCAAATAGTTGAGCGCGGTGCGCTCGCCCGATAAAAGCACGCGGATATCGCCCGTGACCTTTGCGATAAGCTCGCCATTTTTTACCTCGTCGCCGTCGGTCTTGTAAAGTTCGACCTTGGTGGCGGGGTCTAAAATGGTGAAGGTGCGGGCAAAGACATTAAGGCCGCAGATTACGCCGTTTTGTTTGGCGAGAAGGTCTACCGTACCTTTTTTATATTCGGGCATAACGGCGTTGGTGCTTATGTCTTCGTTGGAGATGTCCTCCTTTAAGGCAAGCCTTATAAGTTCGTCGAAGTGCAGGCTTTCAGTTATGGGATTGTTCATTGTTTGCCTCCTCTATGGCTTTGAGAACTATGCCCTTATACTCCTTTAAAAGGGCGGGCACGTTGGCGTATTTTTCAAGGTCGAGCTTGTCCTCGGCAAGGCGCGCCTTCTGCACGTCTATGCGCGAGTAGCCGCTTTGTATGTCGTGTGCGGCACGCTTTGCAAATATAAGGCTTTCGAGCAGAGAGTTGGAAGCCAGCCTGTTTGCGCCGTGCACGCCGTTGCAGCACGTTTCGCCTACGGCGTACAGTCTGTCCATAGTCGTTCTGCCCTCCAAGTCGGAACGGATGCCGCCCATAAAGTAGTGCTGCGAGGGAACTACGGGTATGCACTCGCGGAACACGTCGTACCCCTCGTCCAAACACCTTTGAACTATGGTGGGGAAGTGGTTTATCACCTCTTCCCTGGGTATGGGACGCATATCCAGCCAGACGTGCTTTGTGCCGTCCTTCTTCATCTGCGCGAGTATGTTCTTTGTAACCACGTCGCGCGGCTGCAACTCGTCGCAGAAGCGGTTGAAATTTTTATCGAGCAGCACGGCGCCCTCGCCGCGCACGCTCTCTGATATCAAAAACCTTCTGCCCTTGGTTTTGGAATAGAAGGTTGTGGGATGAATCTGAATGTAATTTATATGGTCTACGGGTATGCCGTGGTTTATGCAGATTGCAAGCGCGTCGCCCGTGAGTATACGGAAATTTGTGGAGTTTTCAAAAACTCCTCCCAGCCCGCCCGAGGCAAGCACGGTATAGTCGGCATACAGCCTGTACAGCCTGCCGTTTTTGCTGTCCTTTGCAACTATGCCGAAACATTCGTTGCCCTCGCAGATTATATCAACCATAGTAACGTAGGGCGCGATGAATATGTTGCTGCGCGCGCGCACCTTCTGCATAAGGTGGGTGGTAATCTCCCTGCCCGTGCAGTCCTCGTGGAAGCAGATGCGCGGACGGGAATGTCCGCCCTCCCTAGTGTATGCCAGCGAGCCGTCGGCATTTCTTGCAAAGCGCACTCCGCAGGCGATGAGGTCGTCTATGAGTTCCTGCGAATTTCTTATCATACAGTCAACCGTGGCGGGGTTGTTTTCGTAGTGCCCCGCACGCATAGTATCTTCAAAATAGCCCTGATAGTCGTCCTCGTCCACAAGGCGGCAGATTCCGCCCTGGGCAAGGTAGCTGTCAGACTTGTCGGGGGTATCCTTGCAGATAATAAGAATTTTTCTGTCCCTCGGCAGATTGAGCGCGCAGTTGAGCCCCGCAACGCCCGCGCCTACGATAATTACGTCGTAATACTTATCAAGTTCAATCATAAACGCCTCTTTAAGGTCTGCGCCGACAGCGCATTACCCGTAAGTTAAGTATTTTTTTGTAAAAAAACGCCGCGACGGAATAAACCGCCGCGGCTGCCGGATGCTGTTCAGGCGGTATTTGCGGTCGGAAATACACCGTCCCCGCGAGCCTGCCTTGCACGAACGAATATAACGGGCGGTCGGAAATACACCGTCCCCGCCTTTTATCCGTTCTTGCGGTCGTAAGCGGTAAAACGCGCGTTTTGCCGCCATTTTTTGCGCACAGCCGGAAATACACCGCCGCAGGGCGCATTACGCTCCGCACACGGAAGATTAAAGAGTCCCTCTCTTTGCGGGCTTTTCCGCCCGCCCTCTTCCGAGATTGCACATAGTTTACACCAAAACTTTACACCTGTCAAGTTATGTGTAAACTTTTTTGCGTACGCCTTAAAATGATACTTTTTAACAAATTTGTGAAAATCAGTACAGATTTGCCGACTTTACAAAAGGCCGCGCCGCCTGTCGCCGACGCGGTAAAGATGTAAGCGGCGCTTTTTCGGCAAAAGGCGACAGAATATGCGCTGCTATATTGCGCGCCTTTCAAGTATTATATTCGTGTAAGCCGATTAAAGGTGTTCAAGGAGGAACGGAATGAAACTTTCTGATTTATACGGAAAAGAGGTTGAGAGCGCAGACAAATCGAGGCGCGGCTGGGTGCGCGCCGTTCTTGGAAACGGCAGTCTGCCGCAGTTTTTGCAGTGCTTCGACGAGGACGAGCGCGAGTTTGAAATAGATTTTAAAAACGTGATAAAGACGGGAGAAAAGATAATTTACGACGACGCCGAAAAGCGGCGAAAGAGCGCAAAAGGTATGCGGCTGGGGCTGCCCGCCTACGGAACGGACGGCGCGTTTTTGGGGCACCTAACCGATATGGTGAGCGCGAAAGACGGCACCTTTTATTACGTTATAGGCAAAAAGAAGTACCGCCCCGAATTTGTGACCGTGGGCGACGCGCTGATAGTACGCGCCCCGCGCACGCTTAAACAGAGCGTTGTAACAGACGAGGGCGAAATCGTTCTAAAAAGGGGCAGCGCGCTCGACGGAGAGGCGCTGAAAAAGGCCGAGGAAGCGGGCGAATACTTTCAGGCGCAGATGAAAACCATTTAAAGGCCGTTTGCTGCCGCGCTATGAAGGTGCACGCCGTAAAGCGGCGGCCAGCACTTAAAATACATAATAATACCGCGGGCGGCCAAAAAATTTTGCCGCCCGCGGTATTATTTTTAAACGCTTTGAACTTTACATTTTATACTTGCCCATCAGTTTTAAAAGGGTGTTGAAGTCGTCGTTCAGCCGTTCGTTGTCCTCGGGCGAAAGCTCGCCCTTCATACGCATAAAGCCGAGCGCCGAACGAATTTTTTCGGCCTCCTCCCTGTCGCCCCTGCCCAAATCTTTTTCGAGCAGTTTTTCGGTCACCGCAAGCGCGTGTTCGGTGCGCACGTTGGTCTTTGCTGGGCGCACCGAAGGCTTAAAACTTTCGGCGGGCGGGGGAACGTCAGGCAGAACATAGCGCTGCCTGTTCTTTTTTCTGCGCGAGAGAAGGACAAGAAGCCCGTAAGAAAGATAGGCAAAGCACCAGAACACCGCCGAAAGCAGCACAGAGAAGGCAAGCTCTTCAAACGTGAGGGCCAGCGCGAAAGTTACGGCGGCAAACACGTTGACCATTGCAAGATAGGGGCGCTTATCCGCCGCGCGCACGCCCGCATTGAAAATCGTTAAAACGAGCGCAAGCAGAAATACAAATAAAAACGCGCCCCAGCATATATAAAGGGCAGTTTCGAGGGTAAGGGCGGATATCGCCGC
This sequence comes from uncultured Eubacteriales bacterium, assembly GCA_900549005.1. Lineage (GTDB taxonomy): Bacteria > Bacillota > Clostridia > Christensenellales > Borkfalkiaceae > Coproplasma > Coproplasma stercorigallinarum. Next base: position 5,639 of record URMT01000083.1, read on the forward strand.
ATATACGTCTTTGAAAAATTGCGAAATCATAAGTAAGTAGATTATAGCCCAAAGACGGCAAAAACGGGCGCATATATGCCCGAATAAACGGCTGTTTTGTCGAAAAGAAAACGGCGCGCAGAGCGCACCGTTTTACATACAGTTTCAGTCAGTTTCAGTAGGTCATTTTATGCAGGGCGGCCGCCCTGTGGTATGCTCCGCTTTGCGCTACGGCGCATAATTATAAGGCATACGACTTCTGAGATAAACGCCGACGCTATCGCCGCGAGGTAGGCGATTATGAATACCGACCGCGCGATTGTATCTTCCCTGCCGAAAAATATATTGAAATAGTCCCAGTAAAATTCACACACGAAGCATACAAAAAACTTTACCGCAGATAATACGAGCTGAACGGTAAAATGCACCGTGCACGTACGTAGAAAGTGATATACGCACGCCTGCGCTGCCGTAAGCGCAACAAAAATGCCAAACGGTATTACGACGTCGTCAACAGACTCCGCGCCGTCCATCAAAAAGAACACGCATAGGGCAAATATGAAATTGAGCGCATATATTACCGAAATACTTACCTTTACGCCGCGGGGCGCATCGTTTTCGGCAACGGAATTTTGCAACTTTTCCATAATTATCTCCGCAACGCACTTTGTTTACACTGTTATTATATCCCTCCACGCACGGAATGTCAATACCAAAGCCTTGCTTTCGGGCGGCGGGCTGTGCTATAATTTTATAAAGCGAGGTATAATATTATGCAGTACGAAAGACTGGAAAAAGAAAGTAAGCCCGTGCTTGCCGTGTGCTACGACTTCGACCGCACGCTCTCCCCGGGCGATATGCAGGCGCAGGGCTTTATTCAGAGCGTGGGCGCGGACGTAGACGAATTCTGGAAGCAATCGAACGAGCTTGCAAAAAACAACGATATGGATATGAACCTTGCCTATATGCTTACGATGGTAAAGCGCGCAAAGGGCAAGTTTTACGTAACCAAAGAGGCCCTCAGAAAATACGGCTCGCAGATAAAGCTGTATGCGGGCGTTGAAAGCTGGTTCAAGCGTATAAACGCCTACGGCGCGGAACGCGGCATAATAGTAGAACACTACATAATATCTTCCGGCCTGAAAGAGATGATAGAGGGCACGGCGATTGCGGGCGAGTTCAAAAAGATATATGCAAGCGCGTTTATGTATGATGACGACGGCGTGCCCGAATGGTGCGCGCAGACGATTAACTATACCAACAAGACGCAGTTTTTGTTCAGAATTGAAAAGGGCTGCCCGGATATAAACGACCACGCGGGCGTGAACGAGTATATTCCGCCCGAAAGGCTGCGCGTGCCGCTGAGGAACTTTGTGTATATAGGCGACAGCGACACCGATATACCCTGTATGAAGCTGGTCAATTCTTCGGGCGGGCACTCCATAGGCGTGTATGACGAAAGCGGCGGGAAGGAAAAGGTTTACCGCCTTATAAAGAACAACCGCATACGCTTTTTTGCGCCCGCAGACTACACCGAAGGCAGCGTGATGGACGGGCTTTTGAAGGCCATAATAGACAAGACCGCCGCATACGAAAAACTTGAAGAAAGGCACGTTGAAAACCTTTTGGAAGCGCGCGGGAACTGAAAATTATAAGCATATTTTGCCGCATAATTTTACGGTAATTGCGGCATATGTGCGGGGCAATTGAATAATTTAACTGTTTTTTGATACGAAAGGCGCCCGCGGTGCGGCAGAAA